>NZ_JNGB01000064.1:0-16383 GCF_001029355.1 Robinsoniella sp. RHS | reverse complement strand
ATCAGTGAAGGACAACGCAACGATATTAATTTCGCGATTCCCTTATTGAAACATGTAAATTTAAAAGGAAGTAACATACTTGCTGATCGTGGATATGACAGTGATAAACTGATTGACTATATCTATGAGCAAGGTGGTGAACCAACAATTCCATCAAGAAAGGGAGCAAAGTTTGAACGTCATTGCGATTGGTGGCTATATAAAGAGCGGCATCTGATAGAAAAACTCTTTTTAAAGCTAAAGGCATTTCGTAGAATTGCCACCCGCTATGACAAACTTGCATTCACCTATCTGGGATTTTTGTGTATCGCTTCAATATTAATTTGGTTAAAATGACCAATGTGTAGCAATTTTAAAACACGCTCTAGTACAGAATCTTATAGTAATGGTATAATGTCTTTATAAGAAACCAATCTTAAAAGGGGAAAATAATGAAAAAGAAAAATACAATAGTAATAGGTATCATCGCTATCATTGTTATAGCAATAGTATTTAGCGTTTATTTGTATACTCGACCAGTATCGCTGGGTAATATCAACCGTAATTATAAGGAGCAGACAACGATAACTTCTAGCATTTCATTTTCAGGCAAGGCGGGTGACAGAATAAAATTTTCATTTAGGTCCAACATAAAAAATGGTGATTTAGATATAATTTTATTTGATTCAAAGGGAAATGAAGTTTATAAATTGGCGAAGGCAACAGAGCTGGAAACTTTTTTCACATTGGATAAAGCAGATACCTATACGGTAGCTGCAGAGTGTAGTGACTTTATAGGAGGATTTAAGATTAGAGTATATGAAGCAGATTAAAAACAGTTTCTTTTAGATTCTATATATACTAAAAACTCAAGTATTTTATTGTCTGCTTGAAAGGTATCAGTTCAGCTTAAATCATTTTAAACCGATACCTTTCAAAACTTCATTGGTTGTGATTCCGGCACAGTCATATTCAAGCTCATGCAGGCCCAATGGTAATAGTGCCGAATTCGTTTAGCAGTAAAGCAGCCTACTTCTATTTGCTTTTTTCCGTACAATGACATTCACTGGAAGTGCAGGTACAGTTAGGATTATAGCCACTGGCACATTCTTCGGTACAGGTACAATGCCATCTCTTTAACTCCGGGAAAAAACTACACATAAATTCACGTGCTTCTTCTTCCGTTTTATTCTGCTCTTTCAATATACCGGATTCTTTCATATGCTTTACACTGATTTCAATCATTTCGTTCATAGTGCAATCACTGGTAAATTCACCGTCCTTGTAACAATAAATACAGTAATCTTCATTTAATCTTTCATTTTTGTCTGTGCCTAAAACGTCCGTAGATTCAAGGGGCATACCACAACTTTGGCAATATTTCATTTTGCTCATAATTAATTCCTCCAATATTATAGAAAACTTTTCTTAATAATATCATATGTAAAGATACATTGTCTATTTATTATTATTGCATTTTTTACTAGGGGCAAAAGGGAAGGCAGTAGATACGAATCCTGTCTGTTTTGCTATGGTAAAATGTACAGCTATGGCAATGTGTATGACCGTCGGATGTTCATCAGGTGAGACCGCATCAATGCTTATATGAATGAAGCGGTATTTCGCTGTATCTATGCTGCAGATGACCTGGAATTTGAAGAGTTAAAGAGGGAGACCATGAAAGCGGTAAAAGAGCTGGATGCCAACGGGGTTATGCTTTGGTACAGCAGCCGCTTTCAGGAAGTGAGAGAGGGTATAGACGGTTTAATGGACGAAGCACTTGAAGCATATAGAAAATAACATAATTATTTATCCTTTAAATAATTCGTTGGTGTAACTCCATAATATTTTTTAAATACAGTATTAAAATGCTTTACCGATACAAAACCAGTCTGCTCTGCTATGGAATAAATCCGAATATCCGGATTCTGGCGTAATAGCCTCACAGCCTGTTCCATTCTGATTCTCAAAATAAATTTGGAGTAGGGTTCCTTCAGTTTTTTATGAAACAGATCGCTTAAGTAACTGTTGGTTACCCTGCAGTGGTCTGCAACATCAGATAATGAAATATTCTCCTGGTAATGGGATAGAATAAATTCTTTTGCAGCTGTAACGATTTGCATGGATTCCGGCAGAGCAGGTTTGGATTCCAGCCCAATCAGGGTGCTGATTGCATTGCTGATAATCTGAGTGGCAGTGGATTCTTCGGGCAGACCGGCAGGAAGCTGGGTATTTACCTGTCTGGTCAGCTCATCATATGCTTTGCGTATATAGGGCAGATTAATATTGGATCTTTCGCTGATATATTGAATCAGATAGGAACCATACCGAAGTACCGAGGAAAAACTTTTTGTTTCCAGAAAAAGGGTACAGAAAATTTTTACGTCAATGTACAGTTTATCTATGGATTGTATCAGGTAATCGGTGAAAATGTTATCGCTGATCCTGTGTATTTTTTCCTTGAAAGCGGCATGCTGTTCTATGAGCCCCGCTATAAGCGGATAGTTTTTATCAATCAGCGTAATGGGCAGCATATCGTAAATACTTTGCATGGAAAGAGGCAGATCCATAATATCGGTTACCGTTTTTCCGCAGATGCCGGTTAACCTGGGCAATTTTTGTTCTTGGGATTTTTTTTCTATTTGTAAGTACAGCCTGCTCATGTTTTGTATAAGCTTTGTTTCGGTGTCTTCACTGATTAGTATGAAAGTGGAACCATTTGCATTGTAAAGAGTCATATATCCATATTCCTCACAAATGTCCTGAACAATTTGATTAAGTTTTAAATGATCTGTCGTAACATCAATTGCAGTATTGTTTTTCAGTATAAGATCCAGTTCATCGATCGTACATTTTAAGATGCATCCGTATGCGGACATCAATGACAAGTCCGAGTCCTCCAGCTTTTTGAAAAGTTCATATGTCATTTTTGTATTTTCCTCAATGATGGATAATAACAGCTGTTTTTTCATCTCTGCATCGGAGGACAGATTTCCCTGGTCCAGGAATTGGGAGAGATTCTGTCCTTTCAGACGTTCTGCAATAGTCTCCAGAAGGTCTGTCAGTGTCTGATCCACTAACGGTTTTAATAAATAATCGGTAACTTGATATTTGATTGCTTTTCTGGCATATTCAAAATCATTGTAACCGGAGATAATAATGACTGCTATAGACGGAAAATTTTCATGGATATATTTTGCCAGACTTAGTCCGTCTACTTCCGGCATCTGTATATCAGTAATAACTAAATCATAGTGCTGCTTCTTCAGCAGTTCCATAGCCTCCAGCCCATCTTTTGCAATTCCGCTGACCCGGAATTTGTTTGTAAATGCAGGAATGCAGCTGGCGAGATATGTACGCATAAGTGTTTCATCATCAACTACTAATACATGATACATTGTTATTATCCTCCTTCCTTTTCTGCATATCTCTTTCTGGGAGATATAGGGTAACGGTGGTTCCTTTCCCGTAAGAAGAGATAAGTTCCAGTTCTGCTTTTTCTCCAAATTTTAAATAAAGTCGTTTCCAGATATTTATCAAACCAATGTTTCCCAGAAGTTCGGTGGTATCTTCCTGATGATGCAGTTTAATATCCTGAATATGTTTTTTTACGTTCTCCAGAGTTTCCGGCTCCATACCCAATCCATTATCAGAGATTCGGATCTGGTATCCATGGGCAGTCAGCTTGGAAGAAATCAGAATGCGGGTTGCCCCTCTTTTGGGTTCACAACCGTATTTTACCGCATTTTCGATCAAAGGCTGTATGGAAAGAGATGGAATTTGGCAGGAATACAATTCTTCTTCGATATCTATATGGTAAGTCAGTTTGTCCTCATATCGCAGCTGCATGATGGATAAATAGGATTGACAGATCTGTATCTCTTTTTCAATGGAAATTTCCTTGTCAATGTTCATTATTCCGCCCAGATAATAAGAAAAGGATTCAATAGCATGTACGGCTTTGGAATTTTCCCTGCATTTTATCAGAAGACTGATAGTATTTAAGGTGTTGTACATAAAATGAGGTTTTATCTGGCTGCACAAGGCATTGTACTGTGACTCTTTATATAGATATTTTGTTTCGTAAACTTCCTTGACGAGCTGAGTATTTCGGGTCAGAAATTGCTGAAGATTCTGAACCATTTTGTTAAAAGAAGCGGCAAGATAACCAATTTCATCCTGATTTTTTACAGCTACCTGAATCTCCAGATTTCCATTTTCCACTTCCTTCATAAGACCAATGATTTCAAACAGTGGGGTTAGAAATTGTTTAATAAAAAGTGCAAAAAATGCAATGGTAAGCAAAATACAGGAAAAAGCCAGAAGGATTGTTTTCTCCAGATTATCTTTTATGGGCTGCATTAATTCGCGGTAAGAATTTAAAGCAATTATTTTTAAACCGGAAGAAAATATAGAATAGCTGTTAACCAGGTACTTGTTTCCAAGTGAATCCACCAGAAAACGATCATTCGGATTGGTATCCGGGTTAATATGTTCTGCCAGTGAAGGTTCCGTAAGTTCAGAAGTCTGGTAGATAATCTGATTATCATCATTCAAAATAAAAAGGGCGCCGTCATTTTTTAATTCCACACGGTCACATATTTTCTTGATTCCGGTATAGTCAGCATCAACTTTCATGACACCCAGAATTTTTTTATTATCCTGTTTGCTTCGGATCTGTCTGACGATGGAGAAGATCGGAGTTTTCTTATTTCCAAATGCCTTTTCTAAATGAGGCGGTATATAAATCGGTTTGGTAGTTGACAATGCTTCCCGGTACCAGGAGCTTTCCGGGTAGGAATCATAATCTGACATTTCATAAGGGGTTCTGGTATATGCATAAATATGATCTTCATTCATCATATAAACCCGCAGTATTTCATCCCTTGGCAGTGTCATTACGGATGACAGAAAGTTCTCAATTTTCCGTTTGGAATTCAATTGTTCCTGCGGCGTACCAGAAGCTTTTTCAAGATTTTCAAGTATAGTGTCATTATAGTAAGGGGCTAAAGTCAGCCGGTTTAATTCATCAAGATAAGTGTTTATATTTGAGCCGGCCTGTTCAATAATCTGCTGAGTCTGATTAATTGTCTGTTTTGTCAGCTGCCTGGAATACCAACGGTAATTCAGAAAGGAAACAACCAGTACAATGAAAACGGTGAATAGGCAGATCATAAAAATAAGTTTTGTACGAAACGTTGGATGTCTGAAATGTTTCATAATAATTCCCTTTCCCTTTCATTTGCAGTTCTTTTATTATATTATTATACAGTCTGAATAAAATGGCAAGCGCCGGTTCACAAATATAAAAAACTGAAACCATGATCTAAAATATATGGTATTTAATACTGAAAAAAGGAATGTTAAGATGAAATCATCAAATAAACATTTTCAGGTACGGATATGTTACCTGACATATGAAGGAGGAACGTAAAATGAAAAAGAACAAAATTACAGCATTGGCTCTTGTATCTGTGATGGCATGCAGCAGCCTCGCCGGCTGTGGGAATACCGGTGAAGCACCTGAATCCGCCACTTCTAAAAATGCTGAAAAAGTGAACATTAAACTCTTTACCGGAAAAATTGAAACCATTGATGTGATGAATGAAATTATTGATGATTTCAATAAATCACAGGACAGAATTACTGTGGAACAGGAGTATCAGAAGGATGCAAGTAATATAATTAAGATTAAATTTGCATCCAATGAAGTACCGGATATCATGACAACATATGAACAGGGATTTGTGGATGAAGGCAAGTATATGGACTTGTCTGATCAGAATGAATGGTGGGACAGAATGTCGCCGGAAATGAAAGAGGCTTGTACCGATGTCAACCAGGAAAAGGCATTTCGTGTATGTACTAATATGACCATGGCAGGATTCTTCTATAACAAAAGTATTTTTAACGATCTGGGTATGAAAGAATTTCCCGCGAAATGGGATGATTTCGAAAAAGCCTTAGAGAAAATCAAAACGGAAAAACCGGATGTAGTTCCATGGTTCATTTTCGGAAGTGAAGCCTGGCATCTGGGACATTTGATAGAATTTATCCCACACGGTTATATCAAATCTACGCTGGGGACACTGGATGCAAAAAAAGCAATGCTTAAAAATGACCAGAGCAAACTGCGGTTTGCAGACAGTAATGGAGCGATGGCTGTTTTTGCAGATAAGATGAAGAATCTACAGGATAAAGAGCTGATCAACAAGGATGTTCTGACGGCAACCAATGATAACTGTGTACAGGATTTTGTCAGTGGAAAGACTGCGATGTTCAGCAATGGTATGTGGGCAATCTCCAGTATACTGGATGCCAATCCGGACATGGAGAACCAGATGGGGTTTGCACCTTATCCTGCTTATATGCCAGACTCCAGCCCGGTTGTATTAAGCGCAGAAGATTCGGGTTATTCTATTTCTGCAACAACAGAACATAAGGAGGAATGTATCGAATTTTTAAATTTCCTGTTTCAGCCGGAAAACCAGAAGAAATATTGTGAAGCGGCAAAAGCTCCCAGTGCATTTCAGGATGTAACTGCTGAATGGGCACCGAAAACAATCGCAGATGAGGTAACCGCGGCATTAAAAAATGCAGTGAATATCGGTTATACCAATGAAAAACCCGCAGGATTTTCTGGTGACGACGCAGGCAGGCTGCTGCAAAATCTTTTTGCGGGCCAGTATACACCGGACGAATTTGCCAAAGCTTATGCACAGGCATGGAACGATGGTTTTGATAAAAAATCAGAATAATTTCAGTTATACTGTGCGCAGACATTTTTCAGATATACTCCGGGAAAGAGAGGGGTCAGAATGAGACGGTACAAAATAGGATTACACCAGTTTATGGCAATCCCGGCATTCACATTATTTTTTGTGTTTTTTATCTATCCGCTGATCAAAGGAATTGGCATGAGTTTTACCGACTGGGATGGCATAGGGAAAGCAAATTTCATAGGATTTCAGAATTTTATAGATTTTTTCAGGGATGAAAGGGCACTATCCGATATAAAGACGACGGTTTTATTTGCATTGGGAAGCGCTCCGCTGCTGAATATCATTGGTCTGTTATATGCTCTTTTATTGAATTCGTCCTTTAAGGGGAAATCTGCAGCCAGAATGTGCATTTATATGCCGGCAATTATCAGTCCTTTAATCATGGGTTACATATGGTATCTTCTGCTTCAGCCCGGACGGGGTTTTCTCTTTCACCTGGCGGATCATGCAGGCTATCCGGAATGGTTTGGAAACTGGATGGGAGGATATGGCACCACACTTTTGGTTCTTATCCTTGTAAATGTATGGCAGTATGCCGGGATGACTATGGTTATCTATCTCGCAGGGCTCCAGGGGATTTCAAAGGAATTGTATGAGGCTGCAGAAATTGATGGAGCAGGTAAAATGAAATGTTTCCGTTATATTACCTTACCGCTGCTGGGACCATCAGTAAGAATCAATGTGATTACCAATATTATAGGTTCTCTTTCTGTATTTGATATTGTAATGTCACTGACCGGAGGAGGACCGGGGTATCAGACGGAGACACTGAGCATTTATATTATGAGAATGTGTTATGGAAGTAAGACCGGTTATTCTACCGCTGTTGCAATGATTATGTTTGTAATTGTACTGATTCCGGTTGCTGCATCTTTGCGTCTCATGAAAGAAAAAGAATAGGGGGAATTCGATGTGAAAAAATTATCTTTGTGTGTTCGGTATCTGGCAATTGTCCTGATCAGCCTTCTATGCCTGACACCCTTTGCCATACTGCTGATCCTTTCGCTGAATACGCCCCAGCGTAATTTTTATGACGGCAATATGTTTCTTCCGGATTTTTATTTCCTGAATTTTATAGAAGGATGGAAACAGTCTCATATAGGAAGGGCCATGATTAATTCTGGAATAATCACGCTGCTTGCAATCTTATTGATCGTCATACTGGCAACTATGGCGGGATATGCTATCGCGCGGTTTTCCAATAAACTGAATAAATCTATATTTGCGATACTGCTTTGCTGTATGATGGTACCGGGGATTATTAATACAGTTCCGCTGTATAGCCTAATGATTCGCATTAAGGCGGTGAATACCTTGTGGGGAATGGCATGTGTATGTGCCACCCTGGCAATTCCCCAGGCGGTATTTGTATTCACTGGTTTTATCAAAGCACTGCCGGGAGAAATCGAGGAGGCAGCCATAATAGATGGATGCAGCTATTTCCAGGTGTTCTGGAAAATTATATTTCCGCTGCTGAAACCCTCCATATCTGCTGTGATTATATTAAATGGATTCGGGATATGGAATAATTATGCCCAGTCTGTTTTCTTCCTGCAGGACAGCACAAAACATAATGTTCCCCAGGCGCTGTCTGTCTATTTCCAGCAGTTCGCAGGGGCAAAATGGAATCTTCTGGCAGCAACTGCAGTTATAGCAATTATACCGGTTGTTATTGTGTTTTTAGTTTTTCAGAAGAATCTGATGCAGGGGCTGACTGACGGTGCATTGAAAGGATAGATAGATCAGATTAGTGGAAAGGATCAGGTATATCGACAGGATAGAAGTAGACAGGAGGAAAAAATGATGGATTTATATCCGCTAAAGGCGCAGTATCTAAGGAATGAAGAAATTACTTTACGTCTTGAATTGCAGGAGGAAAAATTTAATAATGCCGTGATTCAGATTTATATGCTGGAGAAAGAGGAATTAGTAAAAGAAATACGAACCCTGTCGGAAGTCACCGACATCCGTATAGGGGGTTTTGATGAACCATTTGCCGGATATGGCGTGGAGGCTTTGCTCTATGGAGAACATGGAACGGAAATTCTGGAGACAGCATTTGATGTTGCAGATAATCCCAAACGTTCCCTGCGCTATGGCTTTGTCAGTGATTTTGAGGAAAAAGACACAGATAATGGAGCGATAGAGCAGTTAAGAAAATACCATATAAATATGGTGCAGTTCTATGATTGGTCTTACCGGCATGACACCCTGGTTCCGCCTCATGACGTTTATCAGGATATGATGGGAAAACAGATTGATTTCAGGACGGTCAAAACTAAAATAAAAACAGCCTCCGGGTATGGCATGAAGTCTATGGCATACGGGGCAGTCTATGCCGCTTCCGGGGACTTTTATAATAGCCATAAAAATTGGGCTTTTTATAACGGAAACCAGGAAGTATTCCGTTTTATAGATGTTTTTTATATTATGAATATAGAAAAGGGGGCGCCCTGGAGAACCCATTTAATCGAACAATATAGGGATGCAATTGTAAGAGCGGGATTTTCAGGAATCCACATGGACACTTACGGGTTTCCAAAAACTGCATTTTCCCATTTACAGGAACGGCCGAAACTTGTGAAACTGGATCAGGAATTTGGCGGACTGATCGATGAGACACGGGAGGAACTGCAGAAAGCGGTGGATGAGCCTTGTCTTGTTTTCAACAACGTGGGAAACTGGCCGGTTGCTGAAACAGCAAAAAGTACAGTGGATGCTGTATATATTGAAGTATGGTCTCCCTATGACCGCTATTACCATATCAAGCAGCTGATACAGGAAGCAAAGCAGTTATCCGGGAACAGGAAACCGGTGATTCTGGCTGCCTACCTGGCACCATTCCGTACGGAAGATTCCTTTTCGGCGGCTAATGCAGCATATATTCTCACAGCAGCCATTGTTTCAAATGGTGGATATCATCTGTTGATAGGAGAGAATAATGCAGTACTGACACAGGGATATTATGGTGATTATAGTATTATGTCAGATGAGACAGCGGCAGTTATGCGTAAATATTATGACTTTATGATACGCTATCTAAATCTATTTTATGACAGTACGTTACAGGATGTATCCATGACCCATATTGGATGGGATAATTATGAATACCAGTGTGGATTTGAAAACTGGAGTGTAAACGGAGAAGCGGGTAAAGTCTGGATTACGATCCGGGAAAATGAAAGATTTAAATGTCTCTATTTAATAAATTTATGTGGCTGCAGCGAAGATAGCTGGAATAAAGGGAAAGCAGTACCTTTCAAACAGAAGAATCTTACTTTTACTGTGAATGTGGATGGTGATATCCAGGGAGTCTACTGCGCAAGCCCAGACAGAGATACTTGTAAAAGTAAATCATTAGAATATGCTTACATTGATAATGAGAAAGGGAAATTTATTAACTTTTCAGTAGAGGAACTTTCCGTATGGACGGTTCTATTTATTAGACTTTAATGTGATAAAAGAAACATCTGGAAAAGCGAAGCGTTAAAAAACCGGGATGAAACAGCCAGGGAATGTGCTGTTTTCCCGGTAGTTTTGTGCACCCGTTTTAGAATATCATACTTTATCATAGACGCCTTTTAATGTGTACTGATCTAAAATATGTCCGTCCATCGCCCGGTATAATTCGTTCAGGAGAAATCCGGTATTTAAATGCAGCAGCGTATCAAGTGCAAAAACGTGAAGTTCATAAATGTGTGCCTGATCAGGAGGAGTCATACCGCTGTAATAGCAGGAGAGTTCCTTTGACTGGTTATTTCCCTGCATGCTGGTCCAGCTGTTGACACCCTGGGTAAAGTCGGTTGCTGTCTGGCTTTCATTTGCATTTATTACATTGCGTGTAATATCAGCCGCCAGCCAATGCACCCAGACGAAGCCCCCGGTGACAGGATAGGCATCTTTGTCTTCCAGAACAAGAGCAAATGATGCAGTCCCCTCCGGTGCATTTTCAATCCTGAACGGCAGGGAATAGGTGGGAATGCCATTTTCATTAAATTGGCTTCCTCGGCCGCCATAAGGATCTTGTATGATTCCATTTATAATTCCATCACTTGTTACTACCATATTGTTACCTCCTTGCTGTATTGGTTAATGCCATTATAGCAGTGGGAGGATAGAGCGTAAATTACCCACTTTTTTGTGGGTATTATTCCGCAGTAATGCCTTTTTCTGTTAACATATCATCCTTACCATTTTTCTTTAGATAGTCAATTCCAATATGCTGCAGGATTTTTAATGCCTCTAAAATCTGAAGCCCCATGTCGTCAGTAAGGGAATATTCAACATGAAGAGGATATCCCTCATAAGATTTCTTTTCTACCAATCCATATGTGATCAGCTCTTTCAGCTGTTCTAAAAGCATTTTCTGCGTAATACCGTCGATATCCTTTTCCAGTTTGGCTAATGAAGTGCCTCCCAGGCGCAGCCGCCATAAAATAATCGTTTTCCACTTTCCCTTTATCATGTCATGTACCAGTTCTAAAGGGCAGGTATATTCATCACGAATTTTCATAAATATGTCCTCCGTCAATAATTGTTTGCCAGCATTTATACCGCAAAGTGGGGCGTGCAGATGGATGAAATGAATTTAAAACACACTTTGGCATAAATGATTCTCTGCAATAAATGATTGCTGCATTATTTCCACTACAGTAACATGAAAAGGATGGGGTTTCAACTGAAAATGATCAATTTGTTTTAAATTAATCCTCTTTCAGTAAATACCTTTTTGGCAGCCTGAATGGCATTTAATACTTTGGCAAATCCGGTATAGGGAATACATTGTAAAAAGATAACCCCTCTCTGTCATAAATTTCTCCAAATGCGAATTCTACAATGTATCTTCCCAAATCGGGCGATATGGAACTTAAAGACTGAATCACTGCTTCGCCGCCAATGCCGTCAATTCTTTTCAAATTTTCCATACCTGTTTCAAATCTAGTTTTCTCCATTTTCTTTTTCCTCCAAATCATTTATAATCATAAGGATATGATTTAGACTATACTCTAAGTCAAGCACTTTTTTGCTGAGAAAACCATCTTTCTGTACACTACCTACATCTACAAAGCGTCTTAATCAGCTAAACCCAGAGATACCTGATAATGTAAATAAGAGGAAAGCAGGAAAATATATGACTATCGGAAAATTTTCAAAGATCACAGCAATCAGTACCTATACACTACGTTACTATGAGAAGAAAGGTTTAATCCATGTGAATCGGGATTCTGCCGGACGGCGGGATTACTGTGAAAGTGATATGGAATGGGTGAAATTCATACAGCGGTTGAAAGAGACGGGAATGCTTTTAAGAGATAACAGGCATTATTCCGAATTAAGGTATGAGGGAGATGCAACTATGGGCGAAAGAATGGAACTGTTGGTCTTTCATCGGAAATCTGTGGTGGAGGAAAAGAAGAGGTGGGATGAATACCTGAAAAACCTGGATGGAAAGATTGCATTTTACCGGGATAACATTCAGTGATACCAAAATAGCATAAAAAACATATAAAACCATATAAAAAAACATGAAAAATACGGAGGAAATAATGGAACGCTACTATTATAATCATATGAACAAAATACAACAGAAGGTGTACCAGGCAATGAAAGCAGGTCTTTTGACAATGGACTCCGCATTTCTTGTTCCGAGGCTTGAGGTACGGGAATTGGGAGAGATTTTTTTCAAACTGAGGCTGGATTTTCCTGAAATATTCTATGCGGTGGGGCTCCAATACCGTTTATATCAGGGCTCCACTAATGTGGAGGTTATCCCGGAATATTTGTTTGAGAAAGGAAAAATGAAAGAACATCAAAAGGCAATGAATGCCAGAATCACAAAGCTGGTTCGCCCTGCTCAGTCCCTGCCGGACTTGGAAAAGGAGCTGTACATTCATGACTTCATCTGTAACAATGTCCGCTATGACAAACTGAAAAAACCGTATTCCCATGAGATCATCGGTCCGCTCGGCCAGGGGGTAGGGGTGTGCGAGGGCATTGCCAAAACGGTAAAAATTCTCTGTGATGCTCTGGGAATCTGGTGTATCATTGCAATCTCAGAAGCCAATCCGGACAAGAAAATCAAGTACCGGCATGCCTGGAATATTATCAGAATGGACGGTAAGTATTATCAGCTGGATGTAACCTTTGACAACACCCTTGGACACGAAGGGATCATCAGATATGACTATTTTAATCTGGAGGATAAGCAATTTTTCCGGGATCATGAGCCGGTCATTTATGAGGCACCTGTCTGTAATGATGGGAACCATTTTTATTACCGGGAAAAAAAGCTGTCTTTTACAAAGACGGAGGATGTGGCTAAGAGGACGCTGCAAGCTATCCGAAAGGGGAGGCCATTGATTTTCCATTGGAGGGGCGGCTACCTGACCAGGGAGGTTTTGAATGAACTGCTGTTATTGCTGGAACAGACGGCGCGGCAGAAAGGCAAACATGCCAGGACGAGCCTGAACTGGCCCCAGGCGGTTTTTTACATAACTTTTACCGATGAATCTATGGTAGAAGAGGTTATAGTAGAAGCTGCCAATGAAGGCGAGTTATGAAATGTCGTGAAGCTCAGATTACCATTTGTCATCCCAAAATGACCAGTTGTCGCAGCAGCATTGACTTTACCATTTTGAAATGGGATAATCCGTTTATCCACAAGGCATGGAGCGTTAAAGCATAGATCAATAAGCTTTGAGCAATGCATCCGTAAGCATTTAGGAATTTAGGAAGGGAACCATGAAAATACAACTTTTGATTGATAAGAAATATAAGCAGCCGGAAATTCATATATGCAGTGATGAAAAGAACCATATTACAGACAGCCTTGTTCAGATTATCGGGCAGGCAGTCAATTTGACATTGACCGGATATCAACAGAATAGCGCTGAAATTCTACCATGTGAATCTCTCATCCGCATTTATTCACAGAGTAAGAAAGTTTTTGCAGTTTCGGATACCGGCACCTATCAGCTGCGAGAGAGGCTGTACGAACTGGAGAAAATCCTGGATGACAGCCACTTTGTTAGAATATCGAATTCCGAAATTATTAATATCAGGAAAATACGGCGGCTGGATACAGATATCGTAGGAACCATACGGATTTATTTTAAAAATGATACAGAAACATATGCATCCAGAAGATACGTTTCCAGAATCAAACATGCTTTGGGAATATGAGGTGAATTGTATGATAAAACGGGTTATTTATAAAGGACTGAGCAGCTTCTCCTATGGTGTAACCATTAATCTTATTTTTGGGGTTATACTGATTTTTACAATCGGAGAGGGTAAAACCGCTCCGGTGGTTCCGGAATTTGCAGCACATTTTCCATCCGATCTGATAGCTTTTGCCGTACAATGCCTTTTGATCGGCATCACTGCAATGTCATTTGCTATGGGGACGGAGATAATGGAAATAAAAAGCTGGAGTCTGGTAAAGCAGAGCATTGTATATTTTATAGTCACAGCCGCTGTCTGGGTGCCGGTAAGTATGTTCTGCTGGGGCTTTGGAAAATATTTGCAGTCAACAGTCACTGTTGTATGCAGCTATGTAACCGGATATGTCATAAGCTGGTATGTCCAGTACAGAATCTGCCGCCAGGATATAGATGCTATTAACCGGAAGCTGGAAGAAATGAATCAATCATAAAAGGAGATGGGTAGGATGAAGGACAAAGCAATTGTAATAAAAAATCTGAGAAAAGAGTTTGGTTTAAAAGCTGCCGTCAAAGATATTTCCCTGGAAGTGGAAGAAGGAACGATTATTTCCCTGCTTGGCGTCAATGGCGCAGGAAAAACAACCACAATCAGAATGCTGAGCGGACTTTCCAAACCAACAGGCGGAGATGCTTTTATTTTCGGTAAAAGCATTCGCAGTGAAATGCAGGATATCAAAAATATCAGCAACCTGTCTACGCAGGAAACGGCAGTGGCACCTAATCTGACGGTTCTGGAAAACCTGGAGTTTATGGCGGAACTCTATGGACTGCCTTCAAATGAGGTAAAAGAACAGGTGGATAAAATCATACAGATGTTTTCCTTTGAGGAAGTAAAGAAGCAGAAAGCGAAGACCCTTTCCGGTGGTTGGCAGCGGAAGGTCAGTATCGGCATGGCATTGATAACCGGTCCCAAAATTCTCTATCTGGATGAACCGACACTTGGGCTGGATGTACTTGCGAGACGAGAGCTGTGGAAAGATATTGAAGCATTGAAAGGGGAAGTGACAATTGTACTTACTACCCATTACATGGAAGAGGCGGAACATCTGTCTGACCGCGTTGCGGTTATGGTGGACGGAGAGATTAAAGCCTGCGGCAGTGTAGAGGAATTAAAAGCCCTGACAAATGCAGATTCATTGGAAAATGCTTTTATTACCATTGCACAAAATACGGATTCCCATTTTTAAGCGTGCTTTTAAGCGGAAGGAGAGATTATGATGAGGAGCATTGTGTTTGCAAAAAGAGTCGTAAAAGAAATGTTGAGAGATCCATTAAGTTATATTTTTTGCCTGGGATTTCCCATAGTTATGCTGATTGTGATGACGGTCATTGACAGAAGTATCCCAAATGAAGCGGGTATGACAATTTTCCATATCCAGTCACTTGTACCCGGAATAGCAGTTTTTGGATTAACTTTTGTCATGCTGTTTACGGCACTTCAGGTTTCCAAAGACCGTTCGACTGCTTTCCTGGTCCGGCTGTATGCATCTCCCATGAGGCCATTTGATTTTGTAATGGGATATACACTGGCAATTTCGATCATAGCCATATGCCAGGTGCTGATTACTTTTTGCGTTGGGTTTGTGACCGGAAGGATAATTGGTTACAGCTTTCAGATTGGATATCTGTTTGCAGGAATATTGGTGCTGATCCCGTCAGCTATTATGTTTATCGGAATCGGTATGTTTTTTGGAACTTTATTAAATGATAAAGCGGCACCGGGAATTTGTTCCATTATCATTACCCTTGTCAGCATGCTCGGAGGCGTGTGGATGGATGTGGATATGATAGGCGGCACCATAACGAAAATTGCACATATATTACCGTTTTATCAGGGAGTGAATGGCGCAAGAATGGCTGTGCAGGGGAATTTCGGAGATTTGGCAAAACCCCTTTGTATTATTCTGGTGTATGCATTTTGTATATATTGCGCTTCTGCCCTGGTTTTTGGCAGAAAAATGAAGAGTGATTTGAGATAGCCGTATGGATGGCAATGCCCGTAATAGGTTACGTAGCCCGCTACGCGCCCTTCATCCGGGACAAATCTCCCACAAACTGTGACGCACAGCTGCCAGAAAGCAATTTTAAAACACGATCTAGAGCGTGTTTTAAAATTAAAAGTTGCACAAAACAAATGTTTTGCATCCCCGTTTTATGGTAAAATAAAGAAAAAGGGGTGTTTTATATGTTGAGACGATATGAATTAACAGATGATGAATGGAATCATATAGTAACTTTACTTCCTCCTGAAAACACAGGAAAACCAGGTCGTCCCTCAAAAGAAAACCGTACCATGCTTAATGCAATGATTTGGCTGGCGCGAAGCGGAGCCCCATGGCGTGATCTTCCTGAGCGTTATGGGCCATGGGAAAGTGTATACAGCCGTTTTCGTAAGTGGA
>NZ_JNGB01000063.1:0-33120 GCF_001029355.1 Robinsoniella sp. RHS | reverse complement strand
ACCTTCCCGGAGCACTTTTTGGCGGCACGCGGGCATTCGCTCCGAAATCCTGATGCATTTCGCAGCTCACTGCCCGCTTAGTATCCGATGGGAGCCAGTCGAATACTATCCGCCAAAAAGCACTTCGGGAAGGTAAGTAAATGCTCAGCTCTGCTATACGCCTTCAAAACCAATGTCCTGGTCCGCCCCCTTCTCTTTCCGGGATGCAGTTTATTGATACAAAGCTGGTTTTCTCAGCAGGGTGGGACCCCGGGCGTGTGGCATGCCGGACGTTATTGGCTTAGATCACATATCACATAAAAACCAATAAACCAGCTGGATGTTATCATTCTGAACTGTCTCTAAATTCTACTGCAGTATATTTGTGATTTTAGTACCTACATCCAGTTAAGTTTGTGATCAGGAAAGCAGGTAAAATTTCGTCTTATCATCCCCCTTTCATACTGAACTGCCGTAACACACTCTGCTGCATCCAAAAACGAATAGACCGTCACAGCCCAGGGGTCTCCACCAGGCTGAGAAAACCAGCTTTGTGGCAGTAAACTGGATCTCGGAAAGATGGGTGTGGGAAACTGGTATGGGCGGAGGAAGCGTAGAGCAGAGCTGAGTATTTACTTACCTTTTCGGAGTGTTTTTTGGCGGATAGTATTCGACTGGCTCCCATCGGATACTAAGCGGGCAGTGAGCTGCGAAATGCATCAGGATTTCGGAGCGAATGCCCGCGTGCCGCCAAAAAGCGCTTCGGAAAGGTTAGAAAATACCAGTTCTGCTGCCAGCTGACGGAGCCCATGCCAGTTTCCCACACCCATCTTTCCGTACATTACCTATATCTACAAAGCGTCCTAATCAGCTAAACCCATATATAATACACAATAGTGTCCCTTCCCCGTACAACCTGTTCAATGTAATACTAGAGCGTGTTCTGATCACGCAAATCTATAATAGTTGTACAAACCCGTTCAGCCAGAGCTTTATTATGGGTTACCATCAGCAGCCCCAGATTCCTGCTTTCCACTTCCCGGAGCATTAATTTCCAGATCTGCGCCTGGGTAATCACATCCAGCATGGTACTCATTTCATCTGCCAGCAAAAAATGTGTTCCATGAAATAAGGATCTTGCCACACAAAAACGCTGCAGCTCTCCCCCGGATAATTCCCTGGGATATCGACCCAGCCACTTGCTTTCTATTCCCAGCGCCTCCATCACCTCATCCCGGAACATGCCGGATTCCTCCAGTACTTTTTTCATCTTCCATCTGGGATTAATTGCCTTTTCAGGATGCTGGTAGATCAGCTGGACCGGGCAGATGCCTTTGGGAGTCATTGGTTTTTCGTCCAGCAGTATCTCTCCCTGATCCGGCTTTAAATATCCGCCCATCAACCGTAACAGTGTACTTTTACCATAGCCGCTGGGACCCACCAGCCCTACCCGCTCTCCTTCTTCCACTTTCAGGTTCACATCCTTTAATATCCAGGGAGCATTTTCATGATATCGAAAACTGACATTTCTAGCCTCAAGTTGCATGAATACACCTCACAGTTCCCCCACGCAATTCCTGCATAGGTATTTTTTCTTCACATTCCTTCGTCCGAAATGGACATCTTGGTGAAAACAGACATCCTTTAGGAAGGGTCTTTGCATATGGCTGAAATCCCGGTATTGGTTCAAATCCGTTTTGGGGCAGCGCGTTCCAGAGCGCTTTGGAGTACGGATGTCGCAGAGCCGATGGTCCTGTGATAAAATCGGAGGATGGTGCCATCTCTACCGTTGTTCCTGCATAAAATACAGCTACCCTGTCTGCCACATGAAATGCCAGGTCAATATCATGGGTAATTAAAATTACGGATTTCCCGCTGTCCGCCATTTCACGGAAGCACTGCAGTGCCTCCAATGCCATTTCCAGATCCAGACCGGGTGTTGGCTCATCTGCGATAATCAGCTGTGCGCCGCTGATGATTGCCGTGGAAACCAGGACTCTTCGTGCCATCCCGCCCGACAGCTGGAACGGATAATACTTTTCTATCTTCTCGTCCAGTTTAAACCGTTCAAATACTTCTTTTTGTGCATTTCTCTTTTCTGCCCCCGGATGCTCTCCCAAAACCTGGGAACCAATCCGCATCGACGGGTCCAGATAAGCTACCGACTGGGGCACCAATGCAATTTCCGTTCCACGCAGTGTTTCTTTCTTTTTTTGTGTTAGGATTTCTCCTTTATATAACATTTCACCGGATATTGCAGCATTTTCCGGGAGAAGCCCCATAACTGCATGGGCAAGCAGGCTTTTTCCCGAACCGCTGGATCCGGCTATTGCTACGATTTCCCCAGGCTTTACATCCAGGCTTAAATTCGAAATAACTTTCAGGTCATACTGTTCCAGACCGGTATCATACATGTGGAAAGAAACTGATAAATCCTTTACCTGAAGAACAGGCTCTCTGAGTGAATCACTTTTTACAGACATTTTAACCTCCTATTCATGTGCACTGTATGGGTCCACGATTTTCTTTAAATTTTCACCAAGCCTGTCGAACAGCAGAACAATGATAACCAGCATCAGTCCCGGGAAAAATGCCAGCCACCACATGCCGGTGGAAATATATTTCATGGATTCTGATAAAATAATTCCAATCGCCGGCTGTTCCGGTGACAACCCAAATCCCAGGAATGTCAGGGAAGATTCATGCATGATAGCATGGGGAAACATCAGGATCAATCCGATGATAAACTGGGGAACCATATGCGGCAGTATGTGGTTAATTGTAATCCATCTGCTGGAATGACCAAGCCTTCTGGATACTTCTATGTATTGCTGGGACCGGATCTGAAGTACTTCACTTCGAATCAGACGCGCCAGTCCGGTCCAGTGGGTTACTGCAACTCCGATCAGAACACCTTTTAATCCTTTTCCGCAGGCAAATGATATTAAAATTAATAATACTGTGTGGGGAATTCCCATGACTAAATCAATTAGCCAGTTAATAAAATGATCCAGCAGGGTGGAACCGGATGCCGCAGCCACCCCTACAAATAATGCAATTACCGCACTGACTGTGGATGCAACTGTCCCAACTACAATGCTGATTGACAAACCTTTTACCGTTCTCACTAACATATCTCTACCCAATAAATCTGTACCAAATGGATGCTTGAAGGATGGTTTCAGTCCTTTTTGGGAAAAATCTGCCTGTATCAGATCATTGCTCATAAAAGTCCCCGCAAGATATACCCCCAGTATAAAAAGAAAGATAACAATGATTGTAATAATCGTGCGTGTTCTGCGGTTTATGCGAATCTTTTTTACTTTAGTTCTCTCAGCTACACTATTGTTCACTCTGATATCCCTCCCTGATCTGCGGATCTACCACTCCGTAAATTATATTTGCAAGCAGATTTCCCGTGAATACAAAAACTGCACTGAATAACGTAATTCCCAGCAACAGCGGCACATCTGATCCCATGCCTGCTGCGGAAGCCGCTGCCCCCAGTCCCGGATAGGAAAATACCGTTTCCGCCAGCACCGACCCGCCAAACAATTCACTAAAGGAGCCAAACTGCATGGTTACTGCCGGAAGCATAATGTTGCGCAGGCCGTGTCTCTTTAGAATGCAGAACCGGGACTCCCCTTTCGCCTTTGCAAAAAGAACGTAATCGCTTTCCAATACATCTGTGAGTTTTTCCCGGGTATGCAGTGCAATATTGGCAAATGACAAAAAACTGAGTGTGAGCGCCGGCAGGATAAGATGGTGCAGGCGCTGCCAGATCGTGACCTGATCCGACGGCACCCCTTTTGGAACACTCATTCCCATAGGTAACCATCCCAGCTTAGCCGAAAAGACCATCAGCAGTACAATTCCAATCCAGAAGGTGGGAATAGCGCACATAGTCAGACAGATCTTTTTTAAGATCCTGTCAGGCCATTTTCCGTTAAACGCACCCATCACGCAGCCGATGGAAAATCCGATAATTCCTGATAGCAGCCATGCAGTAATCATAAGCGCCAGGGATGCCGCAAACTTTTCCCCTATAATATCCAGCACCGGTCTTCTATAGATCAGAGAGGTCCCGAAATCCCCTTGGAGCAGAGATTTCGCCCAGATACCAAACCGTTCTACAGGCGGCTTGTCCAGTCCCCAGTACTGGGCAATCTTCTCTCTCTGTTCCATACTTACATTTGGTACAGCACCCACATACTGCTGTACCGGATCCACCGGCGACATACTTACCAGAATAAAGCTTATGATACTGATTGCAATTAAAAGTGTAATCAGCCTGACCATATAGCGGCAGGTAGTCTTAATAAATCTCTTTTTCCCCACTTTCATTTCTCCTTTTTTCCAAAATTTATATCCATAAATATAATGTATAGCGTCCAGTATGCCACACCCCTGAGGTCCCGCACTAACGCAATTAGGGGACGCGGCTAAATCGCCTGTCCCCGTAAAGTTTCATTATGAATTCCATTTCCATTCTGCCAGATTTGCAATCAATGGCCATGCGGCGCCATGTGCATGGATCCTCTGTTTACCAATATCCAGTCCATCTTTTACATAATACAGATGCGACATATTCACATAGAATGCCCAGGGTGCCTCACCCCGCATGGAGGTACCGGTTGTCCCATCCCATTGTGCTTTCTTCCACCATTCCAGTGATTCTTCAAATGTCTTTGAATTCATAGCTGTATCCAGATATTTATCCACTGTTTCATTTGTAAAAAATTCAGGATTATAGAAATCAGTTTTTCCGGCATTGCTGCTGTGGAATAACATATAGGAAGTCATCGGGCTGTCCGATCCCCAGCCCATGATCATCGGTTCGGAGAACATTCTCTTCACGGTGTCATCTGCGCTTACACCTTCAACATTAATCGCAATTCCAAGGTTATCTTTTGCCTGGTTTGCAACAGACATGGCTACTGCCTGCCTCATGGAATCTCCTGCAAAATACATCAGATTGAATTCAGCCTTTAACCCGTCTTTTTCGCGGATTCCATCATTATCTGTATCAATCCAGCCTGCATCTTCCAAACCTTTTACGGCATAATCAATATCGGTATCGATTTTATCCTCTTCGTTCCACCAGGGAAGTCCGTCACATTCAGAATACGCCGGGTTTGCAAAACCGTTCAATGCCTCACTAATGATTTTTACACGGTCAATTCCATAACTCATAGCTTTTCTGACTGCAAGATCGGAAGTTACGTTATTACCGATTTTGTATCCGTCTTCCGTAACTTTTCCTTCATCGGGTACAGTTGGCATTGTAATTCCGCGGTTATCAACGGAGTCTACCGATTTCACCTGCATACCGTCAATCTGCGTAGTTGCCAGCGTTGCTGATGTAAGTGCAATGTCCACATCACCTGACTGGGCAGCTACAAAGCGGGCATCTTCTTCCTGCACAAGAAACACCGCTTTTTTAATTTCCGGCTGTTCCCCGTAATAGTCTTCATTTACTTCAAAAATGAACTGCTGTCCCTTATCCCACTGGGTTAATTTATAAGGTCCTGATCCAATTGGCTCCATCCCAAAATTATCGGTATAGGAATCTTCCGGTACAATACCCGCTCCTGCCAACGTATAGATAAAAGTCACACATGGTTTATTGAGTTTGAATTCTACCGTATGATCATCAACCGCCGTACAGCTATCCAGCATTGTCAAATCCACATAAGTGGCTTTTTCTTTTGTTGTGTTAAAAGTAAATGCAACATCGGATGCATTCAGTTCTTCTCCGTTTGTAAATTTAACGCCATCCCGGATTTTAAATGTCCAGGTTAATCCGTCTTCGCTCATACTGTAATCGGAAGCCAGATCATTCTCCAGTTTATTATCTCCGTTGATTTTAACAAGTGTACTATAGAGAGGTGAACCAGTGTAACCAAATCCGGTACATGGATCCCAGCTATCCGTATCATTAGAAAAACCAACAGTAATTTCTGATTTTGCAGAAGTGTCTGTGTCATCACCCTTCTTGCTTTCCTTCTCTCCCGCTTCCATATTTTTGTTTTCGGTACCCTGGCTTTCGGAACTCTGAATGCCGCTATCCTGACTGTCTTTTCCCTGGCTCCCGGTATTTTTGTCTCCGGTGCTATGACTTTCAGTACTCTGCCCTTGTGCTGCTTTATCATTCTGCTTAGCGATAGTTGTTCCCGAATCGCCTGAACCACTGCAGCCTGATAAGATTGCTGCCATACAAAATAGCGCAATGACCGTTTTCATTCTCTTTTTCATTTGTATTTCCTCCCATTTCTGTTGTGTTTTTCCATTATATCTATAAACAATATGTCACACAAGCTCCCCCTGGGGTTCTTTTTTTTATTTATAAGTAATATGCCAGAGGGAAATAAAAATAGCAGAAAAACTCGAAAAAAAGGCAATTCTCCGTTCTGATAACTGCCTGTAATCCCTTGTAAGGAATGTGTGCTTACCTATACTTTGCATTTTTCTGTCCAACGGCAACCCGGGGGATAGGATACATCGCTGCAGTAGCCACATTCCCGGATCAGCCCCTCATCTCTTTAGCATTGGTAATTGGACCATTAATTGAATTACCCGTGCTGACAGTTATATCAGCCATTTTAAATAAGTTGCGAAAAAGAAACTATATAACTATTACAATAGTCATTGACTTCAGGTGACTATTGTGATAGTATAACAATATAGTTAACTATTGTAGTAGTCACGTGAGAGGAGTATTTAGATATGGATATGAAACTTTTCGATTCAGAATTAAAAGTAATGGAGATTTTATGGAAGGAAGGTGATCTTTCCGCCGGACAACTAGCAAAAATGTTAAAAGATGAAACCGGCTGGAACAGAAACACAACTTATACCGTGATTAAAAAATGTATTGCAAAGGGAGCCATTGAACGTTATGAACCGAATTTTATGTGCCGCAGCATGATCAGCAGAGAACAGGCGCAGAATTATGAGACAACGGAATTAATTGATAAAATGTTCGACGGATCTAAGGAACAATTTTTTGCCGCATTTTTAAATGGTAAAAACCTCACAGATGATGAGGTTGAACAATTACGGCTTTTAGTCGAAAAGCTGAAATGAGGTGAATAAATATGAATGTTCTTCAGATGAGCATTTCAGGGGGATTATTGATTATCGGAATTATGGTTGTCCGGGCACTTTCCATCAACCGGATTTCAAAAAAGTTTTTTGTCTTACTGTGGGATATTGTTTTATTGCGGCTCCTTTTTCCATTTACTGTCACTTTTCAATTTATCACAACAAATTTATTTACATCAGTACCAAAACAAATAGACCAGGTTATTCAGCAGAGAGTTTCGGATCTTCCACTTATAAAAGGCACCCCCGGTACTTATCTTCCGGCTGGCGTGGGAGTTTCACAACAGGAAAATATTCCTGTTTTTCAAATCATATGGTTATCCGGCTTGATTGCATTATCCCTATTTTTTATGATTGCATACTATAGAGACTATCGGAAGCTGCGGGAAGCACTGCCCATAAAACACAATATATTCTTAAACCACTGGATGAAGGAAAAACAGCTTAAAAGAAAGGTTGTAATCCTGCTTTCAGACCGGGTAAATACACCGGTTACTTATGGTATTTTCTCGCCTAAAATTATACTTCCACGTACAATGGACCTGACTGACCACAAAGCACTTAGGTTTGTATTGGAGCATGAATTTGTCCATATAAAATGCCATGATAATCTCTGGAAGATCGTTGCACTGGCTGCCCTGTGTATCCATTGGTTTAATCCTATTGTCTGGATCATGCAGATTCTGTTTAACCGGGATCTGGAACTGTCCTGTGACGAAAAGGTGATAACGTCGGTGGGCGCAGAACAGCGGCAGGAATATGCCCTTACGCTGATTAATCTTGCCGGGAACAAATCCGGAATCTCCTTTCTGCACAGCAGTTTTGGTAAGAATGTAATCAAAGAAAGGATTGTGTCAATTATGAAATACAAAAAAACTTCTATAATAAGTTTTATATGCGTGATTGTATTAATCACCGCTGTATCCGTATTTTGGTTCATCTCACCGGACAATGATCAGATTCCTGCCTCTGCTTCCGAAAATGATAAACATACCGAAGAAGCCCAGGCAACCTCCGACAGCCAGAAAGAAACCGGAGGCAAAAGTGACCTGTCACAGACAGAAAACCAGAAAAAAATAATAACGCCGGCAGCCGATATGAAATCAAAAAAATCTGACCGGCAGAATCAAAAAATTACAGATTCCGAAAAGAAATCGGGGAATGAAAATAAAACGCCAAAAACACAACCCATGGAAACAGAAGCCATAACGGAAGCAAAAACAGAAACTAATCAGACGGTGCCCCCCGAAACCAGTTCGTATACCTCGTCTGGCTTTGTTACAAGAATTGAAGGCAGTACCATGTACTTACAGGAAGAGGGACATGGAGACAGCAAGGTTGCATATGAATTAATCAATGCCGTGATAAACATACCGGATGGTGTCAGAATGAATCAAACCGTTGAAGTCCATTACTATAAAAAAGACGGAAAAAATGTTGCCACAGAGGTAAACGGAGATGGTACGGGTACAAAACCGATAGATACCGGGGATTATTTTAGCGGCAGCTATGAGCTGGCAAAAGACGGCATGACAATTAAATTAAGCATCAGTTCTTATACGGACTGGTACACCTCAGCGCGGGGAAATGTCATGGGCACCATCATAAACAATGATGGGACGGAATCCGAATTTTATGGTGAGCTTATCATGACAGATACGGTTAACCAATATGACGTCACCACCGACAGTGGTCTGTCCTGCAGTTTCACCTTCTCTGGTGACACTTTAAACATTTCGTCTTCACCTGATACAATTTCGGGAGCCTATACGAAAACCAGTGCATACCGCCCTTCATAGCTTATCTGATATATAGCAAAGAGGATGCCGCAAACTATCAATCAACATGATATTTTGCGCATCCTCCATCATTTTGTATCATTTCTAACTCAATTATTTAAAACTCTATCATTTAAAACCTGCCATTAAAATCCCAAATCTAATGTGTCCCCCGTACAACTTCAATACCGCTTTCTGCTATCATATCCAGTATTCTGGAAATTACGGGACATTCCTTTCCATCCCGGTCTTTTGTACACACCCCTGCATGTACGGTCTGAATTCCTTCCTGCACAAGGCGCTGCAGTTTTTCCTGCATCCCTTTATCTGTTGCCGGATCGTTTTCGCAGCCGTTGCACCGCATAAAAACAGCAACCTCTGCTTCCTCTTTCGCGTAACGGGAAAATGATTTGCTGCGTGCATAAAACGCTTTCATACACGCTGCTCCTGTACATATTTCATTTGCCTTGAGGCAATTTAACATTCCTATTTTTTTCATAATTATTTTTTAAACCCCGGTCTGTATAAAATGTGTAAAAGCCCATCTTGATCTTTTAACAGTTCCACGTCTACCTCATAGACTTCTCTTATAAATTCTTTGGTCAGGACTTCTTCTGGTGTACCAAAAGCTACGATTTTTCCATCTTTCACAACAAATATTTTATCGCAGTACATGGCTGCAATATTGAGATCGTGAATTGCAGATACTACAGTCAGGTTTAAGGAGCGGACGATATCCATCAGCTGGAGCTGGTATTTAATATCCAGATGGTTAGTAGGTTCATCCAGAACAAGGCAGTTGGTTTTCTGTGCCAAAGCCCTTGCCAGAATGACTCTTTGCTGCTCACCGCCGGAAAGTGTTGAAAAACTTCTGTCCCGAAATTCTTTCATGCCTACCTTTTCAAGTGACTCCAATACAATGCCAAAATCATTCGCATTGTCTCTTTCCATTGCCTTTTTGTGAGGTGAACGCCCCATAAGGACAACATCCTGAACAGAAAAATCAAAATTATAATAATTGTGCTGTGCCACTACCGCCATTTCTCTTGCAGATTCTTTGACAGAGTAGGCTTGAATTGCTTTACCATTTAATTGCACTTCACCTGATTTCGGATGCAGCACACGGTAAATACATTTTAGAAGTGTACTTTTCCCGCTGCCATTGGGACCCAGGATACCGACAAATTCCTTATCTTTAATTTCTACACTCATCCCTTTTATGATCCGGGTACCTTCCAGAAATACTTCAAGATCTTTTGTACTTATTTCCATCAGTTATTTCCTCCAAACCCATATTTTTTACGAACCATCAAAAAGATGAAGCAAGGCGCACCAATCATGGATGTCAGAATGCCAATCGGCAACTCTGAGCCGTGTATGATAACACGGCATAATACATCTGCCCAGATCAGAAAAACCGCTCCCAGCAGCGCACTTAAAGGAATCAGTTTTTTATGGTCGGTACCAACAACCATGCGTACGATATGTGGAATAATCAGACCTACGAAACCGATCATTCCGGAACTGTATACTACAAATCCAATCATGGCTGAAGAAATCAACAGATATAACTGTCTCCATTTATGCAGATCTGTACCCAGGGTTACCGCAGCATCATCCCCTAAAAGCATCAGGTTCAAAGTGCGGTGCTGGGTCCAGAAAAACAGGGTTCCCAATAATATTACAGGTGCGATGAACAGCAGCTTTTCCCATTTTGCACCTGCCAGGCTTCCCATCATCCAGTAAGTGACGGTCTGGATTTTATCTTTGTCATTAACCAGATAGACGATGAAATTAGAAAATGCAGAGCAGACGGCACTTAATGCCATACCTGCTAAAAGCAGTTTTACAGAATTTGCCCGTCCTCCTATATTTGCTATCATCACCACTGCTACCGAGATGCCAAAAGCCCCCAGAAACGCCATAATCCCCACTGTATTTGCTCCGAAAGCAACTCCCACCCCCAGCATAATCGACAGAGTTGCACCAAGGGATGCACCGGATGAAATTCCCAGCACATAGGGATCCGCCAGCGGATTTTTCACAATCGCCTGCATAATTACGCCGCAGACGGAAAGCCCCATTCCCACCAGAAGTGCCAGCACCAGGCGGGGCATGCGGATAAACCATACCACGTCGTGAATTTTGCCGGAGCTCAGACTGGCTGCATCACCGATCCCAAAAAGTTTAAACATGACAATCTGATAAACCTCCCGGACGGTAATGCCAGTAGAGCCTATCGTGACCGCCGTCAGAATAGTAGCTGCCAATGCAGCCAGCAGCAAAATACATAGTGTGGCATAAGATGCCTTATTTTTCATGACTACCCCCTTGCGTACCGCAGCCGCTGCGATACGATTTTATTAAGGTAATTGCGGTTACTACCACTGTTAATCCTGATATAATTCCGGATACAGTGCCTTTCCAATCGCATTTAAGCCGTCAATTGTACGAATGCCGCTTGTATAAACATCGCTGAGATTCAGTGGGAATACCTGGCTGTCTTTTACTGCTTTCAGACTGCTGTAAGCCGGATTTTCCGTGATACTCTTTACCGCATCTGAACCTGCACCTTCTCCATATCCATCCATGTGGATCGTAAAAATAACATCCGGATCTAAATTTACAATATCCTCGGCGCTGATATCCTTTGCGGTATCCACCAGTTCTCCGCCCATTTTGGTTACCATATCCCCCGCCAGAGATGTTTTGTCGTAAATACTGATGGTGTCGCCGAGGAACTCTATAACCAGGACTTTTTTCTTCTCCTGGCCCTGTGTCGCTGTGGTTACCTTGTCTACGGACGCTTTCATTTCATCCACAAGTGCCTGGGCTTTGTCTTCTACATTAAAAATCTTTCCTACGGTCATAATATCCTGATATTCGTTGTCAACTGTTCTGTTTTCACTGATGTCATTGGAATTCAGCGCCATGTAGGTATTAACGCCATTCTCCTGCCAGTAATCCACGTCCCCCAGGGACTTGTCTGAAAAAGTGGATTTCCATGCCAGAATAAAGTCCGGTTCCAGCATAATGGCTGCTTCCTTGCTCATCGCTGCATTGGAATCCGTGAAATCATTAAATTCCTTATCTTTAATTTTGGCATAAGCCTCACGCAGAGACGGCGAAATATCATCTTCGCTCACTCCAATAATAGAAATAATATTATCTTCCAGCCCAAGTGCCAGCATTGTCTCAACGGAATTCTGCCATGCCGTAATTACTTTTTTCGGTGCTTCCGTAAAGGTCTCTTCCACTGGTTCTTTATTAAAATTGAAAGTACTGATTGTCACCGGATAATGGTCTGTCTCTGATTTTGATGCTGACTGCGCTGCTGTTTCAGATTCACCGGATACATCTGTAGAACCTTCTGAAGACTCTCCCGCTTTATTATCGGTCTGTGCCGCAGTCTCTGTCTCCGTTTTTGCCTCTGTTTTCGCCTCTGTAACAGCTTCTGTTTTTGCCTCTGTCTGCGCCTGCGTTGCTGCCGTACTATTTCCTGATCCACAGGCTGTCAATACTCCCATTAAGCCTGCCAGTGCGATAACTGCTAATTTCTTTTTCATCTGAATTTCTCCTTTGTTTTTATTTATACCACCGCATATCCCATATTTTAAAAAGAAAATACTTATCTGTTTTAAACAAAAAAAATGCCCGCGTAATCGCAGACATTTTGTTAAAAGCCACATAAAATATTCAGAAATCCGGGCAAACTTTATCTGATGGCCCTGACCGGAGTGTCTCTGAAAAATAATTGCACCATTCACCCCTCTTAACTGGACAGATCAGTCAGAGTTCTGTAGATACAAGCATTTTTCAGACACACTCAAAGAATATTGATGGACTTATTTCTCTGTATATGGAATGGATACTTTCTGCGGAAGATACCAACCCTATATTAAGCAGGTTTCCTGACTTATGGTTATAACGCAAAGACATGCCTTCTCACAAAAATGCAATGGCTCTCTATGGCTTTGCTCACCAATCACAGTGACCGGATCGTTTAGGATTCTACACCTAATTCCCTTTTACCCCACATGCAGCGGGCACTTAATATTTTATGCTTGTACATTCTACACCCTGTTTTGATATAAAGTCAACCGTTAATTGCAGTATTGATAACTTTTGTTCTTTCGTACATTCCAACATACCCCACAGTTTCTTCATACAACGCCCGAAGGCTTTCTAATTTCCAGTCTTCCGTTGACCCGTTCCCCATGGTAACCATTAAGCGTCCATCTTCCCGCCAATAGGCATCCAGAAGATACCTGACTTCCTCTCTCACCTCTTCCGGTGTTCCAAAAGGTATCGTCTGCTGCACATCGAATCCCGCAAGAATACAAATCTTGTCTCCGTATAAGGCTGCAATCCTTTTTTCATCCATGGTATATTTTTGTATGGGATGAATGACATCCAGCCCAATTTCAATAAACTCCGGAAGAAACAACTCAATGTTTCCGCAGGTATGAAGCCAGAAATGGGTACCAAGTTCATGGGCCTTCCCGAATATCTGCTGATAATAGGGTTTAAAGAATTCCCGGAAGATATCCAGTGAAAAAAACGGGGAGTTTTGTGTTCCCAGGTCATCTGAGACAAAGAATCCGTCGATTTTCATCTCCGTGCAGGCTCTCTCCATAATCCGTATATAGAAGTCCGTCAGTTTTTGATAGAGGCGGTGGATTTCATCGGGGTATAAATAAAAATCCATCAACGCATTTTCCATGCCCCGCAGCGACCAGTGGCGTTCAAATAATCCATACCACCATCTTGCCAGGGTATATCGTTCTCCGGAGGGCTTCTTCTCCGGGATCAGCCCAGGATACTCTGGATCCGGAAATGTCTCAAAGAATTTTTCTGCTTCCCCGCTCTCCCAGTCTTCAATTAAAATCCTGGCATCCCATCCTTTTTCCTCCATATCTTTCATATCTGTGCCTGCCCAGCGGTAATCCGGATCATCTGCCGGAGCATGAATCAGATCGGGAATGTTCAGAAACACATCCTCAATATCTCTTGGATAACCGGAAAGCCATGCTTCTCTTTCCTTTGTATTCCAGCCAAACACATTCTCTCCGATCCACAAATCATAGAGAATCGGCGGTCTGGATGCTGCTCCTCTGCCTTCAATTACGTCTTTTACTTGCTGCTTGCTTAAACAGTTCATCTGCCTTACACTCCTTTTCTTTCATGCAGGTGCCAGATTCTAATCCCGCTCATAGCAGGAAACCAGCAGCTCATACATTTCCTCAATGTCAGCCACTCTCGGGTTGTTCAGATAATCGCCCAGTACCTGTCCGCAGTCTGCAATCTCACGGATATCTTCCATGGTAACCCCAAGTTCTTTATAGCCAGTCCAGAGACCGATCTTTTTTAAGAAACGGTCTATTTCCTTACAGCATTTTGCCGCAGCTGTGTCTTCTGTTTCCGACTGGAGCCCGGGATTTAAAATTCTTCCTACTGCAGCAAATTTCTCCACTGCTGCGGGGTAAGTGTATCTGGTAAATGCGGGATAAAACGCAGCCAGTGCCTGTCCATGAGTCACCTGGGGACAGTGGCCTCCCACCTGCATGCCCAGTCCATGGGGCAGCGTTACACCGGCATTGGCGTTTGTCAATCCACCCAGGGTATCCGCCCATGCCATCCTGGAACGGGCTTCCATGTCATTCCCGTCTGCCAGCGCTTTGGGCAAATATTCCACAATGGCTGCTATGGCTTCCAATGCCATCCGTTCAACCATTGAACTGGTATTTATCGAGAGATATGCCTCAAAATTATGACAGAATGCATCGAACCCGGTTTGTGCTGTTACCGCTTTTGGCATACTCCTGGTCAGTTCCGGGTCTACAATTGCAATTTTGGGAAAAATATTCCGATGCCAGACTGCAGACTTATCCTTGTCTTTCGTCCGGGTAATCACAGCACATTGGGTCACCTGTGAACCCGTTCCTGCGGTTGTCCCGATTGCAATCACCGGCAGTGTCTTATCTGTGGGCCCCTCTGTATGGCAGTTATAATCCCATACGGTACCGGGGTGTGACGCCTCCACTGCGATTGCTTTCGCGGTGTCCATTGCAGATCCGCCCCCCAGTCCAATGATTACCTCTGCCCCAAGTTTTTTTGCCATTTCAGCGCCTTCTGTTACCAGATCAGTAGTAGGATTGGGTGATACACCGTCATAATGTGCCGTTTTAATACCTGCCCCCTGCAAAAGTTCAAGAACCCGGCGGGCTGCATTTACAGAGGATTTTCCTTTTCCAGTCACCAGCAGTGCTTTATTTCCAAACCGCTTTACCAATTTTGCTGTCTCTACCAGCTTCCCGCACCCAAAGATTATTTCGGTGGGGCTATAGTAAGTAAATGCCTTCATTTTTGTCATTCCTCCATCCATAAAATGCTTGTTACACCACGGGGATAATATTTGCTTGCACTGATGATGCCGCTTACAATCTGATCCGACCAGCACCAGTATGAATGCTCCGGATGGGTCAGCCAGTCCACGTGGGCCCGGTCTGCTTCTTCCATATAAGTCTTCCGGTCAAATCCAAGAATTTTTCCTGCAATAAACTCAGAGAGATAAATTTTGCTGAGCCAGGAATTATTACTTGTGGAAGAGAGCTTCCATCCGCCGTCTGAAAAGATACAGACTCCCTTTTGCATCACTGTTTCAAAATGTTTTTTCAATGCCCGGATATATGCTCCGTAAATGCCGTCTTCTCTGCAGGCTTCTTTTAAATCCAGCACATATGGGAAAATCAGCCCTTCAATTGCAGGAATGATCTTAGAATCATTATCCTCATCCATAACAGCCGGTATGTATCCGCCTTCCGTCATATGAGACCGTATCGTTTCTGCACACCTCTGCGCCTGCAGTGCCGACTGTTTGGCAAGACCTGTCTCCCGGTTCGTTTCAAAATAATCTTTCAGGCCCACATAAGCTGACCAGCATTTTCCCGCCAGATAGATATTGTTCCTGGCTTGTCCCAGAGATACATCCAGGCTGTCATAAGTGGTGATCTCCGCGCCCCCTTTCGTCTGGGTGCTGTCCAGTCCCATAACCCCGTTTCGTTTGTGCTGATCGGGATGATCCCGGTTAACCATGCTGGCAAAACAGCTCTTCAATGTCTCTTTGCGGCTGTCACTCCATGACTGATCCCCGGTCTGTTTTATGTACACCAGGGCACAACAGGTCCAGTTTACCAGCTGTTCATGGCTCATATAAGAAAAGCAATCCGTTAACCGGCATTTTTCATAGGCAGACCTCCCCTCTGGTGCAAATACATTCGCCACGCCACAGTCATGGCAAAAGCTTATGCCACCCTCATACTCAGTGTCACTGCCCGGAAACCGTACCTTATCCTCATAGGAATAATTCCGGAGATAAAAATCAAGTTCGTTACGGACCGTCCATGGATTCATTTTCATTTCAAAGAACAACTGGTCAACCGTCAGATCCATGGTATTCATCATCCGGAATTCGCCCTCATTGATGATCCAGAGCGGCTCTCCGTCTTTGATCAGAAATTGTGATGAATTGTAATAACTTTTTATGGAATGCCACAACATAAAACGCTGTTCCGGGGTAAGGCTTTCCTTGTCAAATCTCAGGTTTGCTTCCCGGCATTTTTCCACAATCCGGTCAAATACGGAAAGTGCATAGCTGCCTACTTCCTCAATGTTACGAAAATATCTGGTATAGTAATATTTTGTATCAATCCCGTAAGTTGCCTGTGTGCCATGATAAAAGCAGACTGCAAAGCGAAAGGTCTTCTTTGTATCCTCTGGTACATCCAGCACCAGTAATGCTGTCTTTCCCAGCCGGAAGTTCCAGTTGTCACGATCCTCTTCTCCCAAGATACATTCGGGGCAAAATCCGCCCGCCGGATGGGCATCCTGATCCAGGGTAAAAACCGCCAGATTTCCCCCCTGTCCCACACCATGCATTTTTCCCGAAGAAAGAGGACGCATGCCATACCGTTCTTCTACTTCATTAAATCCGAAAAATGCCTTTCTTCCATTGGGGCATCCGCGGTTATCAATGGTTAACTTAGCCAGTACAGCGGGTACAATTACTTCTTTCAGACATTCCTCATCGCAGAATTTTGGATCCGGTATGGATTCCACCTGATTATAGAGGGTGAACGTTATGTCTCTGGCTTTCCAGCTATCGCTGCTTACCCGGAAATCTCTCTCTATTTCAGAAGCCGGAAACCGGTCAAAATATCCTTCCTGTTCCTGGGTGTCTTCTTTTTCCACATCGTACTGTTTACTCTCATCATCTTCATTTTTAAAAAAGGGAAAGCTCTCATAGCTTCCTCCTTCACGCCGTTCCACTCCGATATAAACATTTGTATCTGCAGGTCCTCTGCGCTCCATCCCGGGACCCCCGGCTGCGCCGGGGAATCCAAGTGTGAAACTGGCATATGCGCCAATTGGTGAGTGATTTGCATTAAACATTATATTTTTCATTATTTCTACTCCTTATATCCTGCTGCAATTTCAATACGGTTATATATCATTTCATACTCAAATTCTGCTGCACAAGCATACTATTGCATTGGTTTTCCATGCTGCCCGGCATCTGCAAAACTGCATTTATTTCATCCCGAAGGCTTCTGCTTCTTTTTCCGCAGCCGCATACAGCTCTTCTATTTTCGCAGTTGCTTTTGAGTATTCTTTACTCTCCAGACCTTTCAATGTCTCTTCTTTGCAGGCAGCAAAATCCTCTGCCGTTGCCGTCATAATTGCATTTACACCCTGTACATTCATATATTGTTCGCACTGTGCTATGATGTTGAGTGTTTCCTCATCGGGACTCTGCACCAAGGTGGGATAGAGATAGAAATCTGTGATCGTATCGACTTTTTCTTTCTGCCACATATCATAGAGAACCTGGCCCGGATATTGATAATCTCCCCCTTCTTTTTGGGAGTAATATTCACAGTAGCTCTTATCTGTATCGGTAATTGTGGCTGCTTTCTGCTCATCCGATTTCATCAGGTCTGCCGGATATCCGTCGGAAAGTACCTGGATATCTTTGAATCCGCAAAGTTTATTGTAAAGGTTAACCCCAACATTAAGCTTATAATCCGGATCTGTCTTAGACTGGGTAATAAATTCCTCTGATGGCTGCACAACGCCATCCTTACTGGTCCAATGTGTACCTTCTACTCCGCTGTAAATCAGACGGGCACCTTCTTCTGAATTCATGAAATCAATCAGTTCCATTGCTTTCTCCGGATTCTTACAATTCTTGGTAATCGCTGTGGCATACTCTATACCACTTCCAAGAGGTGCGGTTGTTGAAACAATACCGGAAATATAATCATATCCGTCGTACGGCAGTTTTTGGTAACTCCAGTCCGGATGTCCGTTCGTCTGGAAAAATGTATTAATACCTTCCGTCTGCCAGCTTGCATATGCCATCATCACTTGTCCGTTCTTGCATTTTTCCCAGAACTGATCATTTTTCATTGTAAATGCTTCCGGGTCCAGAATGCCCATGTTATAAGCTTTGTTGTAAAATTCCAGGGACTGCCAGAATGCATCACTTGCAAACACTCCCTCTACGGACTTCGTCTTATAGTTAAAGATGGTTGAGTTGGCAAGATCCGTATATCCCATTTCTCTGGTATTTGCCAGCCACCATGGCCATAGACCCCAGTCACTCCATCCGGAAATTGCATAGATCTGCTTCCCGTCTGCCAGATCCTTTTCCCTTGCATATTCCTGCATTTCTTTCAGTACATTCAGATAGTCATCGGTAGTTTTAATTTCCGGACATCCGATTGCCTCATAGATATCCCATCTTGTCATCAATCCTACATTTTCAATAGAATAGCTGACATTGGGATGCTCTTCATTTGCCTGGTATGCCAGTACCGGCAGATAATAAACCTTATCTTCTCCGTTACTTGCAAACTGCTTAGAATACTTCAGGCGGTCCGGAAAATTTTTCTTAATATTTTCCCCATACTGGTCAATCAGTTCGTCCATGGGCATCAGCTGCCCGCTTGTTATCAGATTGTTGGATGCCACGTTCTGCTGAGCCGGATTGGTATAGATGATATCCGGCAGATCTCCCCCTGCAACCAGAATACTGAATTTCTGAGCATCGCCCTGCACAATTTCCATTTTGATTCCCAGTTTTTTTTCAATTTCCTTTGCTACTTCATTAGTCTGGATACCGGGAGTCAGAACTTCTGTATTCCAGATGGTAAGGGTCACCGGTTCATCAGAACTTGCCTGGGAACCGGCTGTAGTACTTCCTGTATCCGTCTTCTCTTCACTTTTTCCGCACGCTGCAGCAGACATGCATATTGCTCCTGCCAATAATAAAGCCGTAATTTTTCTTAATTTATTTTTCATATGATGATTCCTCCCATTTTTATATCGTTATCATTGTTATATCGTTAATCATTGTTTTCTTATTTTAATCATCCTTTGACTGCTCCCATCATAATACCCTTTACAAAATATCTCTGAAGGAACGGATATACACACATAATCGGTAATACTACCAGCACCGTGATACACATTTTAATTGAAGAAGGTGTAATGGAACTGGTTACTGCGGATGCGTCAATTGCATTACTGGACATGCTCTGAAACCGGTTTGCCTGATTCAGGTAATTATAGAGCACCATCTGCAGGGTCTGTAATTTTGCATCGGAAACCAGGAAGTAGTTGTCCTGCCACTGATTCCACTGTCCCACCATGGAGAATACCCCAACAGTTGCCACTATTGGCTTTGACAGTGGGAAAATAATTCTCCCAAAAATTATCATCATTCCCGCCCCGTCAATTTTCGCGGACTCTTCCAGCTCTTTTGGCAGTGACTCCATGTAAGTCTTCAACAGGATGACATAATAAGCAGAAAGCGCACCCGGTAAAATATAAAGCAGGAAATTATTCTGCAGCCCGTATGCTTTCATGGTGATATACCATGGAATTAAACCTGCATTGATGTACATCGTAACAATAACAAAACGGTATACAATTTTTCTGTAATACATTTTCTGGTTCGTAACCAGGTATGCAAAGAAAGAAGAACTGATAATGGTAATCCCGGTTCCCAGCAGCGTTCTGAGAATGGAGATCAGATATGCTCCCGGTATGTCGTTCAGTTTGATAATCCCTTTGTAAGTATCCAGGTTAAACCCTTTTGGCAAAAGGAAAATCCCTTTGGATGCCTGTGCAGGGTCACTGATGGAATAAATTATTACGTAGTAAAATGGATAGATGCAGATAATGACCAGTAAAATGCAGATTAAATAAATAAAAATATCTGCTATCCTTTCCGACAATGTTTTTTTCGATTTCAATCTTTTCGTTATCATTCTATTCCCCTCCTATACAATCGACTCACCGCGAACCCTCTTGGAAAGCTGGTTTGCCGTGAAGAGAAGTATGACAGATATAATCGTTTTTGACATACCAAGGGCAATGGACTGGGGATAATCATTCGTCAATACACCGATCTTAAACACATAGTAGTCAAGAACTTCTATCTTGTCTGCGGTCAACGGGTTATAGAATACAAAATACTGTTCAAAACCATTACTCAGCATATTGCTGATTGCCAGCAGAAGCTGTACAAAAAACGTTGCGTATAATCCCGGTACGGTAATATGCCGTATGGTCTGCAGCCTGTTTGCACCATCCACATGAGCAGCATCATAAAGTTCGCTGTCAATACCAGCTATGGATGCGATATAGATAATTGCACTCCATCCCAGGCTTTTCCAGGTTGCCAGCGCCCACTGGAATGCCCATGCATGTTTGTTGTCACCAAGCAGATTCACCGTTTTCTCTATCCCTAATGATTTAAAGACGCCCGCAACCATACCATCGGTAGAAAACATTGCAAATGCCAGTGTAAATACTACAATCCAGCTGATGAAATTCGGAAGTGTAGTGGTGGTCTGAACCAGTTTGCGGAATTTCGAATTTTTTATCTCATTCAGCATAATTGCAAAAACGACTGCAAGGGGCATTGTTGTAATACAGATTGCACTCATCGCCAGGGTATTTCGCATTACCCGGAATAACTCTGACTTATTTGCCCAGATCTTAGCAAATGTCTTCAGTCCCACAAAATCACAATCAAACAATGACATTCCGGGATGATAATCGAAAAATGCATATGCCCATCCCAAAAGCGGGACATAAGCAAATGCGAAAACCAAAATCAGGAAAGGAACGGACGCAAGGAAAAACTTCTTTCCCTCCGGCATTTTCCTTCTGACAATACCCTTTCCATTTGGTATCTTTCGCATAAAAAAACCTCCTTCTCTTCTGAACTTTATTGGTTAACCTTATAGACAATATTATAGGGAATCCCGCACTACATTTCGATAAAGGATATTCTCATTTTCTGTCTTAAATTCAGTCAGCCATATTTCAGAATACGAAGGAGATTTTCTAAAAATTGTATTTCGTTATGATTTTATGTACTTTCTTGTGCTCTTTTATATAATTGCTGTCATTATATATTGTTTATAGCTTATCTGCCGTTCCCGCTTTGCAGCAATGATTTTTAAACAGGCTTTATAACCGGCATAACCAGATATATACAGGTGGATTTCCCCGGTATACTTTCCAGCCTGATTCCGTATGCGTCCCCAAAATGTACCTTTAACCTCCGATGCACATTCACAATGCCTACATGATTCTTATAAAGCTCCTTCTGTTTCTCCGCCTGCTTCAGTAATTGGCAAAGTCGTTCCTGCTCTTCCTCCTGAATTCCGCTGCCGTTATCTTCAACGTACACCTGCAGCTGATTCTCTTTCTGCTCTGCTCCCATCACAATCATGCCGGCTCCACCGGAATCTGCAAATCCATGTTCAATGGCATTTTCCACCAGGGGCTGCAAAATGAATTTAAGTACCGGAAGCTCCATCAGCATATCCGGTATCTCAAATTCCATGATAAGCTTACCACCGTAACGGCAATTCATGATCGTAATATAGGTAGACATGTAGTCTACTTCCTGTCTGAGGCTCCACAATTCTCCCTGACTGCGGTACATTGGCTGCAGCATTCTTCCCAGTGCGCAGAAACACTCTTCCAGGGGTTCATTCTGTCCCAGCTTTGCCATAAAGCGCATGGTGCTCAGGGTATTAAACAGAAAATGCGGATTTAACTGACCCTGCAGGGCTTCTTTTTCCAAAATTCTTTTCTCTTCTTCCATATCCCGGATCTGGTCGATCATGGTATGAATACTCCTGGACATCCGGTTAAACTGCCGTCCCAGCATTCCCAGTTCATTTTTGCTGCTTTCATCCAGCTGTTCTCCCAGAGAACCATTTTCCATCCGCTCCATCGCTACCCTCAGACGTTTCAGCGGTTCAGTCAGCCGATAAAGGCTGTACGCCGACAATGCAAGTGCTACCAGAAGCCCCCCTGCCGCAAGAACCAGAAACCAGCGTTTCAATGAAACCAGGCTTCCATAGAGCGATTCTTTGGGAATCTCCGTTACAATGGTCCAGGGCAGTCCCTGTATCCGATGGTAATTAATCTGAATATTTTCTTTCATCAGGTAGCCGTCACCGGTCTTTTCCAGCTCACGAGGGGTAAACTCTGCCTGTTTTCCTACTTTTTCGCTGTTCTGATGAACTACGATTATGCCCTGGTCATTCATCAGATAACTTTCTCTTTCATCCGGAGTATCTGACTTTGTAAAAAGATCTGCAAGTGCATTTTGCCGGATATTCACTACTACAGTGGCATATCTTCCCGTTCCCAGCCAAATGCTGCCGGCTGCGGTTATATATGGCACCTCTTTCGCTTCCTGCTCCATGGCAAAATCCAGATTCGTATACCCTCCAAACCACAGTACCTTCCCCGGATTTTTCAGAGCTTCCTCCTGAATCCCCAGGGAATACCATGGCAGATCCAGAGCCGGTATCCTGGTTACCATATTCTTCTTCTCCAAGACTCCCAGAGCCGTACCGTCATTTCCATAGTAATAAATAGAATCCAGGTATTCATAATTCCCCATCACGACATTGGTATAATCAAAAATCTGCATCGCTTTCTGGATGCTGTCAAACTGGTTTTTCCATCCCTGCCGCATATAGTCCTGAAGAGAGTCCTGAATCATAAAAAGTCGCAGTATTTTTTCCACCTCCTGGGTATAGCGGATAATGTTATACTGATTTTGTTGGAAATACTGCTGCATCATACTGGCTGACTGTTCCTGAATCACTTTTTCGGAACGTTTGTAGCTGAATATGGACACAACTCCCACCAGGATTGTGATCGTCACCATAAAGACTGCCAGCAGCTGTGACTGGAGCCGTCTGCTGAATGCCTGTCCGTTATTCTTTTTTCTTCTCATGGCTTCTTCCGCCTTTCCTGTCCCGGAGCACATTCTCTAATACCAGCCAGAGCATGTTTATACCCCTTTTTTAAATGAATTGGGAGATTGACCAGTCACTTTCTTAAAGGTACGGCTGAAATAACTTTCATCGAGAAACCCCACCTTCTCAGCTATCTCATATGATCTTAAGTTGGTACTGCGCAGCAGCTCCTTCGCTTTCTCAATCCGGTAGTTCATAATATAATTGGTTAAATTTACACCTAGTTCCTTCTTGAACAAGCCGCACACATAAGTCCTGCTCAATTCTACCATTTGGGAAACCTGATCCAGGGTGATATCTTCCGGATAGTGCAGGCTGATATAATACAGGATATCTTTGACCGGCTTACTTAATAATGTCTGCTCACCGGAACTGACCTGAAGATATTCCATACAGGATTCATAAACCTCCAGGACCCCGTCAAAAGTCTGGCTGTTTTTCAGTCTGGTTATAAACTGCTCTGTGATCTGGTATCTTTGCTGGCCTTCCGGCAGAATTCTGCACATCTCTACATTGATGGCATGTTCAAAATAATGCCGGATGGTAACCGGATTTTCATGCTGGCAGAATCCTGCTTCCGCCTCATGAAGCCGCCTGGCAGCAGACTCATCCATTTTCATCTGTAAAATTAACCGCCCCATCTTTCTGCGGATCAGCCGCTTACAGTCATCCGGGTTCTGTGCATTATACAAGGTATTCCGGTTCAATCCATAAAAGAATTTCTTTTCCAGCGCCTGGCAGCACTGATGGTACATTTCATAAAGTTCATCACCGCTATTGCCCCGGCTGCTTATGGCGAAGGAAACCGTGCTTTTCACACACCGCTGCAATACCTCCCGCATTTTTTCCAGCTGCTGCAGCAGCTGTCCGGACAGAATTTCACTGTCCCCGGCCTCTTCCAGGATCATGATAAATCTCCCATCCTTTTCCGGAAGCAGAATATGGTTTTCCTCCACCAGCAGTTCTGACAGGATATTCTCTACTGCGGAATCCAGGATACTGCCATAAGAATCGTTGAATATCCGTTTGCTTTCCGTATAGTTATCAATCTCCAGTGCCACCATCTGCATTTGCTTTTCCGAATCAGAAAATTGTTCTTCCAGCATCATTTTCCAATCCTGGCCCACATCCAGGCGGTAATAGAGGAAATTGCGGAGTGAGTCCTCAAACCGTTTTCTTTCCATCCCGTTTTCCTGTTTCTTCTGGCTTCTGTCCATGACAACCAATTCCCTTTTGACCTTCTCCAGGACTTTTTCCATATCTTTCTGTGTCATGGTCAGCTTTAATACATAATCGGAAACCCCAAGTGAAATGGCTTCCCGCACAATATTGAATTCTTCCATGCAGCTGAGGATGATAAATCTGGTCCGCTCATCCTTTTGCCGTATTTGCCTGATCAGTGAAATTCCATCCATCACGGGCATCTTAATATCCGTTATGACAATATCCGGCTGAAAGGCTTCCCATGCTTCCAGTGCCCGCTGCCCATTCTCCACATCAGCTGCCACCTCCATCCCCAGCTTCTCCCAGTCAACAGACATCTTGATTCCCAGCCTCACAAACATTTCATCTTCCGCAATTACAACCTTATACATGTTCTTTCCCCCATGATCCCATGTTTTCATACATCAAAACTCTCCGAACCCCAAATCTGACCGATTTGCGCCTCCGAGAGTATTTGATGATTCATTGTATTTATTATATCATAAAATCCGTTCATGAATATATGCAACGTTCGTAAAATTTATAGCATGTTTCGTATATCTTCAGCCATCCATTCTGCAAAAAGCAGTGCTGATACTGCCACAAAAGGATTCCCGCTCTAAAAAGGAGACTTCCGGGCAATTTCCAGTACCCAGGCATAATCACAGGGCTTTTGGTCCGGAAGATTTACAACCAGCCCCTCATCCGTACAGCTCCACTGCAGCGGTTTTCCATCCCCCAGCATAGTAATCTCTTCTATTTCTCCCGGATAGAACCGGGCGGCACTTCTGATGACTGCCTTTCCATCCTGCGGCCACCCAAGAAGTGCCGCATAAAGCATGTTTCCATTAACGGTAAACCGGATATCCTCCGGCCCATACTGAAGCTTTTCTCCTTCACTGAACATACCGGCCTTTTCCATTTTAGCCGGGCCTTCCCCGAATGTCATCCAGGGTGTGGTATCATAGATTGCATCACCGTTAACTTCCAGCCATTTTCCCATTTCCAGAAGGATATGTCTGGCTTCTTCCGGAATCTCTCCATTGGGTTTTGGACCTACATTGAGCAGGAGATATCCGTTCTTGCTCACATTGTCAATGAGATAGTGTACCAGTTCCTCCGGCTGCTTATATTCCGCATCAAACAGATAGCACCATCCCTCCCCGTCATCTACGGTGGTATCGGTGATCCATTCGTGATACATCATCCGGTCAAATCTTCCCAGTTCCAGATCAATGACACCATTTCCCACCGGAAGATCCTGATATTTATAGGTAATGACTACTTCTCTTCCCTGCTCTTCACTTTTATTATAGTAATAAGCCAGCATCTCTTCCCGGTAGGTTTCCGGCATAAATCCCAGACCAAAGTCAAACCATAGCATATCCGGTGAAAACCGGTCGATAATTTCCTTGCATTTTGCAAGCCATTTGTCACAAAATGCTTTATCCGGCAGAGTCTGTGCATTCCAGATCGGCCATTCGCCCTTATCCGGTATCCCGTCCTTCCAGTCCAGGTCATGCGGGGTACCGTACAGATCAAAATACTCCGGATCCGATAAATCTGTTCCCTCTGCCCAGTGTGGAAAGAACCTCCAGTTTTCCGCATGATGAAGCGCCACCATATACTTCATTCCCTGCGCCCGGATCTCCCGTTCCATCTCCGCCACAACATCTGCTTTGGGACCCATTTCCGCAGAATTCCACCGGTTTAAACCGGTGTCCCACATACTAAATCCGTCATGATGCTCGCCTACTGGTCCTGCAAATTTTGCTCCTGCCTTTGCAAATAATTCGGCCCATTCCCTGGCATTGAACTTTTCTCCGGTAAATGCCGGGATAAAATCCTTATATCCATATACGGATGGATCTCCGTATGTTTTTGTATGGTAATCATATTGGGGACTGCCTTTCTGATACATATAAAAGCCATACCAGCTTCCATTGGGTCTGCAGGCAGGTACAGAATAAATCCCCCAGTGTGTGTAGATTCCGAACTTTGCCTTCTGAAACCATGACGGTGTTTGATGGGTTTTCAGTGAATTCCAGGATGCTTCATATTTCATAATGTACTTCCTCCTCATGCATGTGTATTTTTTTCCACATAGCGTATAATCTTATTGGCTTCATCCACGGTATCTGCATAAGTATGCAGATACAGCCCCCTGGATGACAGGTTATCAAGCAATGCGGGAATATCCGATGCCGGAGTCAGCACCAGGATCTTTTTCCCTGCCTCCTGCATCCGCTTCAGTGCAGGAATAAAATGTGCGGGACTTTCCTGCCCATCCACATTGGTCCATTGAATCATTTGAAGCTCTTTCAGGTCCAGTAAATGATCCAGATGGCTGATCTGTTCTTTTCCGTCAAAATGGTAAACAGGATATTCTTCCCATTCCATCTGCTTTTTGAGTTCCGGTACCACAAACTTCTGATAACAGTCCGGCGAGAACATGACAGACATATCACACTGCATCTGGGCATGGCGCCCCGGTGCCCAGGTGTCCATCCACCCAACACAGCTGCCCCCTTCGTTGCAGTTCTTCCCCAATTGATAGAAAGTCTCCGCCGCATCTGTCCAGCCTTCATTGATTGTTGATATGGCCGCCTGAACTGCCCCGGGACAGCTATACATGTCCATCATGGTTTCCATAGAACCATGCAGATGTCCGATGGCATCCAGTGTGCCGCAGTTATCCGGCATAGACAGCAGATAATTTCCCATGCCCTTTTCTGCAAGGTATTGGACAATCTCCCGCTGGCGGCGGTAGAATTTATTTTCACGGTCATATTTCCATTGGTGCTCCTCCAGGTCTTCCACCACTGCATCAAACCAGATCGTATCCGCTTTTAATGTGTATTTACCACCGTAGTAAACACAGTGCCCGGAGGCTCCAAAATTTGGCATCACCAGGGGCAGTGACTCCCCTCCGAAATAGGTATGTTCCAGCCGCAGGATATTACGTTTCCAGATCCGCTCCGGGTTCATCCAGTAATCTTCCAGATCTTCCGGGTCATTTGGATTACATTCACCGGGCGCAAATATGTGTACATTTGTTTTACCGTCCCGGGGAGCTGCAACGGATATACAGCAGCGATCCAGTATCTCATTGTCCCATAACGCTGTCAGTCTGGCTTTTGCTTTTTCCCAGTCTTCTTTATAGTACATAAACTACACCTGCTTTCTTACAATTACCTGATTTTCAAATACCCGGTCTGCTTTACACTTTTTCCCTGTCAGGATGATATTGTCTCTGAACCGGATATCATTGGAGGCTGCCCCCACCATAACCTCGATTGTTCCCGGCTCCAGCACATAATCCATATTGATATCATAAAATCCCATCTGCGCCGATTTAATGGTAAATTCCAGCACCTTACTTTCACCGGGCTTCAATGTGATTCTCTTATATGCTTTCAGTTCCTGTACCGGTCTGGTGACACTGGCAGCCACATCCCGTATATAAAGCTGTACTACTTCATCACCTTCCCGGTCTCCGATGTTGGTGATCTTAACGGAGGCTTCCAGACTGCCTCCTACCGGTATTACCTTTTTTTCTATTTTGAAATCATCAAAACGGAAATCTGTATAACTCAGTCCATAGCCAAAAGCATACAGAGGGGACGCGCTGACGTCATCGTAATTTCCTCTCCAGTGGGAACGCCCGCCGGATTTTTTATGCATATAGTACACCGGAATCTGCCCGGAGGTCCGTGGTACGGATACCGGCAGTTTGCCGCCCGGGTTCCTGTCTCCGAATAGAATTTCTGCTACGGCTTTTCCTCCCTCTTCTCCTGGGAACCACGCTTCCAGAATTGCCGGGATATGCTCTTCTTCCCAGGTAATCGAATAGGGGCGCCCGTTGCTCAGCACCAGAACTACCGGTACCCCGGTGGCTGCAATGGCGCGTACCAGTTCTCCCTGTACTCCCGGAAGACTTAATTCTGCCCGGTCCACCGATTCTCCCACCGTACATTCCAGAGTAATTCCAGCCAGATCGCCCAAAAACAACAGTACGGTGTCAGCCTGTCTGGCAGCATTTACCGCTTCTGTAAATCCATCTCTGGAAGTCCCTTTTATCTCACATCCTTTTGCATAGATAATCTCCGTATCCGAAGACACCGCTTTTTTGATTGCCTCAAGGTAACTCTCCATCTGCACGATATTCCCGGACATTTCAATATTCTCCGGTATCGGCTGATTCATGGCATTCCCCTGGCTCTCATGCAGCTCCAGCAGACCTTCGATCTGTCCCTGATAGGTGTAGTCCCCGATCATATGCCGGATATTGTCTGCGGAAGGACCGATGACAGCCAGTTTTTTGATATCCTTTGATAAAGGCAGAAGCCGGTTCTCGTTTTTCAGTAAAACAACGGACTTTCTAGCCGCTTCCAGAGCAAGCTGACGATCTTCAGGCGTATCAAACTGCTCCAGTGTCTTCTCCGCTTCCACATATGGATGTTCAAATAATCCCAGACGGAATTTAAATGTCAGGACTTTTCTTACACTGGTCCGGATCAGTTCCATGGAAATATCTCCCTTTTCTACCGCGCGCTTTAAAGGTTCCCCAAAGCAGTCCACATTGGGAAGTTCTACATCCATGCCTGCTTCCAGCGCCATTTTTGCTGCTTCTTCTTTATCCGCTGCCATATTGTGATAATCAAAGATCTGGTTAATGGCAAAATAATCAGAAACTACAATACCCTCAAATCCCCACTCTTCTTTCAGGATATCGTTCAGCAGCTTCTTCGAAGCACCGCAGGGTACGCCGTCAATCTCATGATATCCATTCATAATGGATGCCAGATTTCCTTCCTTTACCGCCATCTCAAATGGTGTCAGGTATACTTCCCGCAGCTCCCGCTCCGGCAGATGAACCGGCGCCCAGTTCATACCGCCTTCCGATGCGCCGTAGCCTACAAAATGCTTCCCGGTTGCCAGAACTCCCTGCTCTTTCAAATCACCCTGGATTCCCTTTACATAGGCTGTGCCCATAGTCCCCACCACATAGGGATCTTCCCCATAGGTCTCTTCCATACGTCCCCAGCGCGGATCCCTTGCAACGTCTAACAGCGGCGCAAGGGCCTGATGTGCTCCTGCAGCCCTCATCTGTCTGCCAATCACCTTGCCTATCTGTTCACTCAGCTCCGGATCAAAAGAAGATGCCACTCCTATGGTCTGTGGAAATGTAGTAGCGCCGATTGCCGTAAAGCCGCTGCAAGCCTCCTCATGAATCATCGCTGGTATCCCAAGCCTGGTTTCTTCCACCAGATATTTCTGAATCTGATTTGCCATCCTGGCTGCCTCATCCGGTTTCAGGCTGCTGCCGCCGCAGACTCTTGTAATCTGTCCAATCCCATCATGCAGATATCTTTGTGCTTTCTCCTGAGACAGGTTCTTACCGTCATCTAACTGGTAGATCCAGTATGATCCAAGCTGCGCAGCCATCTCATCCAGTGTCATCCGCCCCATCAGATCCTCTACCCTTTCCTCTATGGAAAGAGAATCATTTTTATATTTCATACCTAATCCTCCTCGTATCTTTTGGGGAAATTATAGCATGGAGGAATTTGTAATTTAATTCACTGTATTTCGATTTCTTGCAATTTGTTATGTTTCAGGTGTCGCCGAAAACATAAATGTCTTATAATTTATCTTCTTCCAATCTTTAATCTGAAAACCATACCTTTGGAATAATGGAATAATTTCCTTCTTATGCCAGATCTTTGCCTCCCCGGAATGACTGTATTTCATAAGCCAGTTCAGCATATTGGTAAAGATTTTCCCCGGCAGAGTCGGATCCCCCAATATGACCGTTCCGTCAGGCTTTAAAACTCTTTTCATCTCTGCAACTGCCTTCTCAGCTCTGGGATAATGATGGAAGGAAGCATTACAGATAATCAGATCAAAGGTATGATCCTCATATGGAAGATTTTCTGCATCCCCTACACACAGTTCCACTTCATTTCCAAAACGTTTCTTTGTCTCCTCTATCATTTTTTCTGAGATATCCAGTCCATAGTACTTTGCAGATATCCGGTTTTTCAGCAAATGTATGACATTTCCATTTCCACACCCCAAATCCAGTACACTGTCAGGCTTCAAAGCTGCCGCCCTCTCCACAATCTCCTGATACATGCAATATACAAATTTTCCGTCATGACTTTGATCATAATCCTCCGCGGTACTGTTAAAATATTGTTTTGTTAATTCCTTACTGCTTTCTTTACGCATAAATTTCTCCTTTACTGTAACTGATTTTTTTTGCATTTGTGCAGATTCTAAGCATATTGATAAATATTCATTGACTCGTATTCATTGAAATATATTCATTGAAATATATTCATTGACTTTCGTTCAATCACAAGGTATTTGTTTGCCCTGCCAAACTTGGCAGGGCTGATTATACTTAGTATCAATAGCTGTTTGCTTATTCTGTACGACGTAGCAATAGAAACATGAATGTCATATTCTAAATGTCTAAAATCTTGTTCTAATCTAATATTTTTTTAAATATCTTCCTGATAAACGCAATTCTCTTTTCAACCGGTACACTTTCCTCATTCATAACCGAAGACTGTCCATTCCACAAAAAATGTGCTAACAGACCGGTATCTTCTGCCTGGATTTCCTTACGCTTAGCCAGACACTCTATGTAATTCTGCATAAACGGAAAGATCTCTTTTGACATGTACAATTCCAGCTGCTTATGAAATAGTTCATTTCCTTCTTTGTTAAAAAATTCTTTGTATTTATAACCGTGTTCCTGGCTGATAGAGATTTTCTCCATGGCATCCAGACATTCATCTAATGGTAATTCAGTCTGTTGAAAAATGGAAATAAATGCACTGCTGCATTCCTTTGCATATTGTGTCACGGCTGTTTTATAAAGTTCCTGCTTATTTTGAAAATAGTGGTAGCACAAACCTGCCACAACATTTGCTTCTCTTGCTATATCCTTCATTGTTGCGGCTTCATATCCCTTTTCAGCAAATACTTTCATAGCCACATCTATGATCTCCTGTTTTCTTACTTCCGGTTCTTTTGATATGCGCATATTATCACCTCGAAAATCATTCTACCATATGATTGAATATGAGTCAATCAGAAATTCAGGAACCGAATAATTTTTGAGGTAAATCTACTATTTGGAAATGCACATATTATACTGCATCACTAAAAAAATATGCCTGGATTTCTTCAAATTCCTCCACATCAGCAGTATACCCCTGCCGGTGAAGCAATTCATAATGAACTCCCATCACCTCTAAAAACTGACTATCATCCGCAAGATTATTCCTGAGATAAAATTGTTTCCGCCTGATTCTCTGTTCATTATTTTCTGCGTTTTCATCTAACTCTTCAACAAGCAGCATAATATTATGATCATGAAACTTCTCCATAAAATGCTCAATGATTAATTTACCATATCCTTTTGACTGATACTTAGAATCAATTGCAATATAAAAGACATAGATTGTTTCTTTGAACCCGGTATAAAACGTAAACCCCGCTAAATCACCTTTATCGAAAAGTCCCAGAAAGTAACCTTTCCCCTCTTTAGCTTTGGCAGTTAATAGTTTAAAATCAATACGTTCCTCTTTGGGAAACGATTTTAAATAAAGATTTTCTATTTTTTCCAGTTCGTGTTGTTGACTTGTGTCAATAGATATAATTTGAATGCTCATATTTATTCTCCTTAACTTCTTTAGCCCAATCATTATAATACCATAAGCATTCCCTTGCAAGGAAAATACCGCTTTATTAAACCGGAACGGGCTGCTGCCAAAAAACATTTTCAAACACGCTCTGGTATATTTCAAAAGAATCATTTATACTGGAATCAATTAACAGCCAAATATGTTTAAATTTTCAGGAGGATACCAATGGAAAAAATATTCAGCTGCTGCGGTGTGATCTGCTCTGACTGCACTTCGTACCCGGAAACCTGCAAAGGATGTCCCAAGGAAAAGGGCAAAGCCTACTGGTTGGAATATACCGGAGAGGATGTCTGCAGTATCTATCAATGCTGTGTAAATGAAAAGAAGCACGCCCATTGCGGCAAGTGCACCAAGCTGCCCTGTGAACATTTTGATGGAGATGATCCTACAAAGTCTCCGGAAGAAAATGCACAAGATCATCTCAGACAATTAGAGAATCTCAAACAATGGAGTTAAAGCTTCCTACGCCCATACCAGTTTCCCACACCCATCTTTCCGAGATAGCATTTGTTGATACAAAGCTGGTTTTCTCAGCAGGTTGGAACCCCTGGGCTGTGGCAGGCTATTCTTTATTGGATGCTGCGTAGTATGTTTCGGCTGTTTGCGTAAAAGAAGATGAAAGTTTGCTCCTTTTTCTGGTTACAGAATGAAAAACAAATTCGTTCTCAAGATCAGTTGCTTTATGCCAACCGCGTCCGGCATGCCACAACCCCGGGGCCCCACCCTGCTGAGAAAACCAGCTTTGTATCAATAAACTGCATCCCGGAAAGAGAAGGGGACGGACCAGGACATTGGTTTGGGAGGCGTATAGCAGAGCTGAGCATTTACTTACCTTCCCGGAGTGCTTTTTGGCGGATACAATTCGACTGGCTCCCATCGGATTGTAAGCGGGCAGTGAGCTGCGAAATGCATCAGGATTTCGGAGCGAATGCCCGCGTGCCGCCAAAAAGTGCTCTGGGAAGGTTAGAAAATGCCAGT
>NZ_JNGB01000062.1:0-7885 GCF_001029355.1 Robinsoniella sp. RHS | reverse complement strand
AGGGGGCGGACCATGGCAGGCGTTTGGAAGGCTTACCGCAGAACTGGCATTTTCTAACCTTCCCGGAGTGCTTTTTGGCGGCACGCGGGCATTCGCTCCGAAATCCTGATGCATTTCGCAGCTCAGTGCCCGCTTAGTATCCGATGGGAGCCAGTCGAATACTATCCGCCAAAAAAACACTCCGGCAAGGTAAAGTAAATGCTCAGATCTGCTATACGCCTTCCAAACGCCTGCCATGGTCCGCCCCCTTCTCTTTCCGGGATGCAGTTTATTGATACAAAGCTGGTTTTCTCAGCACGGTGGGACCCCGGGGTTGTGGCATGCTGTACGCTATTGGCATAGAACATATAAAATCCATAAAGCAGCTGGATCTCACTGTAGACTGGTTCTTCATTCTACTCCCGTATATTTATGGTGATAGTACCTAGATCCAGTTAAGTCTGTGATCAGGAAAGCAAAGAATTTAATATTATCACACACATTTCACACGGAACTGCCGAAACACATTCTCGTCCCCAGGCAATCCCTATTTCGCTTTTATCAACTCATAAACTTTCTTCAGTGCATCCTTAATCCCGCCAACTTCATTAATGATGCCCTCATCCACTGCCTGCTTACCCACAAGAATGGTTCCCAGATCCTTGGTCAGCATTCCGGTGTCTAACATGAGTTCTTCCAGGCGGTCCCTGTTAGCATCGCAGTGTGAGGCTATAAATCCAAGGATACGGTCCTGCATCTGTTTAAAGTAATCGTATGTCTGAGGTGCTCCGATTACGGTACCGCTCATTCGTACAGGATGGATAACCATGGTTCCTGTCTCTACTATGAAGGAATAATCGGTGGATACGGCGATAGGAACGCCTATGGAGTGGCTTCCGCCCAGAACCAGAGATACGGTGGGTTTGCTTAAGGAAGCAAGCATTTCAGAAATTGCCAGTCCTGCTTCCACATCCCCGCCTACGGTATTTAACAGAACCAGAACGCCTTCAATATCATTGCTGTCTTCAATTGCTGCCAATTGGGGAAGGACATGTTCGTATTTCGTAGTTTTGCTGTTTGAAGGAAGGCATTCGTGACCTTCAATTTCTCCGATTACTGTCAAAAGGTGAATCTTATGATCCAGGGTTATTTGTCCCATTTCCTTGATTTCTTCCTGCTGCTGCTCTTTCTTTTCATCTTTGCCGGATTTATCATCATTGTTTCCATTAGCCATTTTATAATTCCTCCTGTTTTTTTTCAAATATGCTAATCGTAGCATTCCCACTTAAGCAGAATCTGATGCATAAAAAAAACAGAACAAAAACCTTTTGGCTTCTGTTCTGTTCATAACAGTTATCTGTTATAAAAATATTCTGTCTGCAAGTCCCTGACCATCTGTATATAAAGTTCCTTGCACTCTTCATTTTTATTGTCTTCAATCATCTGAATGCAGGGATGAAGGTATTTATCCCAGACACCCTGGTAAATAGACGACTTTTCCGGATTTTTATTAATGTGTTTCACAATGGTTGGAGCTACATCATAATATTCTTTGATGATTTCTTCTCCTTCCGGCTGATCCATCAGATAACCGTCACGGTAATTACGTAGAATGGTTAATTCATAACAATCATCCGGCTTTCCGAAAGTTTCACAGACGGCAGTAGTAATATAACAGAATTTCCGGTGAAATCCATGTTCAATATGCTCATAAGTTGCTGCCTGTATATTGGTCTTCGGAAAATGCTCTTTCCACCCAGCCAGTAATTTTTCAGTTAAAGGTTTGGAGGATTCACCATGGAATTCCAATATGGCAGGTAGTACGTAAACAGCCATATACAAATTATAATCCATTAATAATTTTTCCTGATTATTCTTTTTACCCTGAGCCTGAATCTTTTCATCTGCAGTTTCTACAAGGGCATTAGCCATATTTGACAGAAACTGATCTTTGTCTACTACATCCTGGTAACCGTTTTCGATAGCCTGGAAAGTAACCATATTTTTTTCAAAGTAATTTTTAAATGCTGCCGGATATAATTTCTTTCGAAAATTACCCAGTGGATCTTCGATCTCCAACAGAAGTCTTGGCATACCTTCAATGCCTACAGTATAATAATTCATGATTCATATCCTCCTTACCAAAGCAAATCAGAATGCTCCAGCTTTTTGTCTCGCTGCATTAATTCATTTACTGCTTCGGCAGCATTCTTTCCTTCAAATAAAACTTTATTCACCTGTTCGATAATCGGCAGTTCTACATCGTACTTTTTCGCAAGCCCCATAGCGGCTTTTGCAGAATAGACTCCTTCGACTACCATTTTAACTTCATCCATGGCTTCCTGCATGGTATAACCTTTACCAATCAGGTAACCTGCTTTCCGGTTACGGCTGTGAACGCTGGCACAGGTAACGATCAGATCCCCGATTCCTGTCAGACCATAGAAAGTTTCCGGTTTTCCACCCATTTTCATGCCAAGGCGGGAAATTTCTGCAATTCCTCTGGTAATAAGAGCAGCTTTTGTATTGTCGCCATAGCCCAGTCCGTCCGCGGTACCTGCAGCCAGTGCAATTACATTTTTCAATGCCCCACCCAACTCTATACCAAGCATATCCGGGCTTGTATAAACTCGAAATACAGGACTAATGAAAATGTTCTGCAGATATTCTGCGGTCTTTTTCGAATGTGCACCAACAACGCAGGTGGTTGGAAGGCCTCTTCCAACTTCTTCTGCATGGCTTGGACCGGATAAAACAGCCGCATCAACGCCAGGCAGCTCTTCTTCCATAATATCGGTCAGGGTAAACAGTGAATTCTCTTCAATTCCCTTTGCTACATTCATAACAATCTGACCAGGTTTTAAAAATTCTTTCATCATCTTACAGGTGCTTCTCGTAAAAGGAGAAGGAACGGCAAGAACCAGAATATCCTTATCGGTCATAGACTCTTTCAAATCGTTTGTAATTGTTATGTCCTCTGGTATTACCACACCCGGAAGTTTGGATTCATGCTGTCTTTTTTCACGCAGCATATCCACTTCTTCTTTTATAATAGACCAGATCGTAACTTCATGTCCGTTTTTATGCAACAATACCGCCAGAGCCGTACCCCAGCTGCCGGCTCCAATAACGCCTATCTTAACCATATAATTACCCCCATTGTGTTTTATGTAATGACTTATTTCTTACTTAAAAAGGTTTTGTTTTCCGTACCGCTTAGTAAACGCCCGATGTTTGCCCGATGCTTCCAGAATGCAAGAATCGCTAGAAAAGCACCAATAGCATACAACTCATTCAAATGCGGCTGGGTCATTTCAAAAAATCCGGTCTGACCGAGTACAATCAATTCGATCATGATTCCCACATAGACCAGAAGGGAACCAAGTGATACAAAGTGAGTTGTAAAGAAAGTCGTAAAAAAAGTAACAATGCCAAGGATTGCCATAATCCAGTTAAATGATAACACAAGTCCTGCAGTTGCGGCAATCCCTTTTCCACCTTTAAAGCCTAAATAAAAAGGATAATTATGCCCTAAAATCGTGCCAGCCGCACCGTAGAATACCAACAGGGGCAGGATATCCTGATGTGACCTGCCAAACACCAGGCGGATGATTACTACCGCCAGGATACATTTGAGGCAGTCCCCTGCAAAAGTAATCAGTCCTGCTTTTTTTCCAAGAGTCCGCAGCATATTTGTACTTCCGGCATTGCCGCTTCCATGTTCACGAATATCGATGCCATGCATCCTGCCGTAAATATAGCTGGTCTGAAAAAGACCAAATACATATCCGATAACTAAGCAGATGATACGTTCCATAACCAATTATTTCTCCTTTTCCTTACGTTCACGAATAATAAATTTAAGCGATGTTCCTCTGAATCCAAAAGTATCCCGGATTTTGTTTTCCAGATATCTGGTGTAGGAAAAATGCATTAGCTCTTTGTCATTCACAAAAATGACGAAGGTAGGCGGCTTCACAGCTACCTGGGTAATATAATACAATTTCAGACGTTTTCCTTTGTCCGATGGTGGCTGCTGCAGAGCAACTGCTTCCGTCATAATCTCATTTAAGACACCGGTTGCGATACGCATGGACTGGTTTTCAATTACCATATCGATATTTTCGAAAAGCTTATTCAGTCTCTGCCCTGTCATTGCGGAAACAAACATAATTTCGGCATATGGCATATAGGAAAGTGTATCTTTTACTTTGTTTGTATATTTATAGATTGTTTTATCATCTTTTTCAATAGCATCCCATTTATTTACTACGATAATGACTCCCTTACCGCGTTCATGGGCAATGCCGGCAATTTTAGCGTCCTGTTCCGTTACACCTTCTACTGCATCGATAACTACGACCACTACATCTGCACGGTCTACTGCGGTAACGGTACGAATAATACTGTATCTCTCCAGCTCTTCTTTGATTTTACTCTTTCTTCGAAGTCCTGCAGTATCAATAAATACATATTCCTGTCCGTTAAACGTAATTGCAGTATCGATGGCATCTCTTGTGGTTCCTGCAACATTGGAAACGATCACACGGTTTTCTCCCAGAAGTTTATTTATAATAGAAGATTTTCCAACATTTGGCTTGCCTACTACGGCTACACGCGGTCTGTCATCTTCTTCATCCTCGGTACCATCTAATTGAAAGTGCTTTGTAACTTCATCCAGCATATCGCCAATTCCAAGCTTTGAAATAGCTGATATGGGAACGGGATCTCCAATTCCTAAATTATAGAATTCATATACATCGGACATTAAACGGTCAAAATTATCTACTTTATTCACGACCAGAATAACCGGTTTCTGGGAACGGCGAAGCATGTCTGCTACTTTGGCATCGGAATCTACCAGTCCCTGACGTACATCTGTTATAAATATAATAACATCTGCAGTGTCAATAGCGATTTGAGCCTGTTCTCTCATCTGCGCTAATATGATATCTTTGCTGTCCGGTTCAATACCGCCGGTATCTATTAATGTAAAATTGATATTCAGCCATTCTACATCAGCATAGATACGGTCTCTTGTAACACCCGGCGTATCTTTTACTATAGAAATATTTTCTCCTGCCAGAGCATTGAACAATGTGGACTTTCCAACGTTTGGCCTTCCTACGATTGCAACGATTGGTTTACTCATATATTTTCACCTCTTGTGTCTTTTATTCTTCCTTTTGTATCAGGGCTTCGACAAAAGCCCGACCGCTTGATTTTACAATACTTACCTTCGTTTGTAAAGCAATTTCCATTTCAGATACCGTTACATCGTCTAAAAAGACGTCTTCCCCGCTTCGTAAGACATTGTCAGAAAGCAGGAGGCGCTGCCCCAGATCTTTCCCTTTTAACTGTGAAATAATGTCATTTCCCGTTAAGAGCCCGGCAACGGTAATCCGCTCTCCAAAGAAATTATTTTTAATTTCATATACGTAGGCCTGAATGCCGGGATATTTTTGGCAGACTTTTTCGCTTAAGCTTTTTATATAAGGATAAGCTAAGACACCGGTAGCAATAGAAAGCTCTTGTTTTCGGTTGTTACCGATTAGTTTCTGACACTCCTCTTCTACTTCGTTTAACAGAAGCCTTGTCATTCCCACACCATTTTCTAACTGCAGGTATCCATCATAGGTCTCTTCCGCAGGCATTTCTTCTCCGGCAAGTATATACCATTCATCCCCGGCATGAATAAAGTGCGTACCGAATTCGGCAAATAATTTCTTCTGCCAGCGGTGTATACAGTCCAGTACTTCTATTGCATCTTCTTTTGTAAAAGGTTTCAGGGAGAATAAATCATCCCGGTACTGTGTCATTCCCACAGGAACCACAGATACGCTTTTTAAATGAGGAATGTATTTTGTAAGTTCCCCAATGGTATATTCCAGTTCTTTTTTGTCGTTGATATCTTTACATAGAACAATCTGACCGTTCATTTCTATCCCTGCTTCATACAGTCTGTCCACTTTCTTCAGTGCTTCTCCGGCAAAACGGTTGTTCAGCATCTGACAGCGCAGGGCAGGGTTCATTGTATGAAAGGATATATTGATGGGTGCCAGCTTGTAGGTGATAATCCGTTCGATATCATGGTCACTCATATTTGTGAGTGTAACGTAGTTCCCCTGCAGGAAAGACAGCCTGGAATCGTCATCTTTAAAATAGAGGGTTTCACGCATGTTTTTCGGCATCTGGTCAATAAAGCAGAATATACATTTATTGCGGCAGGAACGGTATTCGTCCATCAAACCATTTTCAAATTCAATGCCCAGATCTTCTTCGAATTCCTTTTCAATCTCCAGTTCCCATTCTTCACCATTGCTTTTTTCAACCAGTAACTCCAGGTATTCTTCGTTGATGAGATAATGATAATCAAATACGTCTTCTATTATTTTACCATTTATAGATACCAGAACATCGCCAGGTTCGATTTCCATTTCCTCTGCAATGCTTCCGGCAAGAACACGGCCGATGATATGTTTTGTTTTTTTCATAATCTGATCTTTACTCCTTTGTTTCCTATATAATACTAAATTCAAATCTAAAATGCAACGTCTGATTTTTAGATTGGTACAGATCTCTCTTATTTTTGTACAAAAATCTCTTGTTTTTTCTTTTATACGACAATTATCTTGACGGAGACAACTCAAAATGATATAAATAGAGTGGTATTTATAAAGATTTAATATAAGTATATGTAATAATTTCAATTATACGTATTTTTTGGAGGTTAATTTATGCCAAATTTAGAACCATTATGTAAATCACTGCCTGTGGCACCACTGAAAATAATTCCGCTGGAAGGCTGCCGCGATTTTGCAAAAGTCGTTGATCAGTATCTGGTAGAATTCCGCCACACTTCCCCTACCCATCAAAAGGACAGCATCGCTTTCCAGGGATACTGCCAGGACACGTATCTGGTTGACTGCGAATGCCCGAGATTTGGTACCGGAGAAGCAAAAGGGATGATTAAATCTTCCATTCGTGGAACCGACTTATTTATTATGGTTGATGTATGTAATTACAGCCTGACCTATTCTGTATGCGGGTATGAAAACCATATGTCCCCGGATGACCATTTTCAGGATTTAAAACGTATCATTTCTGCTGCTACCGGAAAAGCAAGACGAATCAATGTTGTAATGCCGTTTTTATACGAAGGAAGACAGCATAAACGTTCCAATCGCGAATCCTTGGACTGCGCTCTTGCTTTACAGGAGTTAATCAATATGGGAGTTACCAATATTCTCACCTTTGACGCCCATGATCCAAGAGTACAAAACGCTGTCCCATTAAGCGGATTTGACAGCTTCATGCCAACTTACCAGTTCTTAAAAGCAATGATTAAGTCCACACCGGATTTAAAAATTGACAATGACCATTTAATGATTATCAGCCCGGATGAAGGTGCTATGAGCAGAGCCGTATACTTCTCTAATATCCTGGGTGTGGATATGGGTATGTTCTACAAACGCCGTGACTACTCTACGATTATCAATGGTAAGAACCCGATCGTTGCCCATGAATTCCTGGGAGATTCCGTAAAAGGAAAAGACGTGATCGTAATCGACGATATGATTTCTTCCGGCGGAAGTATGCTGGATGTGGCAAAACAATTGAAAGAACGTCAGGCGAAAAGAGTATTCGTATGTACAACATTCGGCCTTTTCACAGATGGTCTGCAGGAATTTGATGAGTATTATGAAAAGGGATATATTGAAAAAGTAATTACAACGAACCTGAATTACCGCATGCCGGAACTTCTGGATCGCCCGTATTATGAAGAAGCTGATATGACAAAGTTTTTGGCAAGTATCATTGATTCCCTGAATCATGATGTTTCCATCAGCCGTGTACAGTCTCCTACGGATAAGATTCATGAATTGCTGGAGAAGTACAACAAAAG
>NZ_JNGB01000061.1:0-35082 GCF_001029355.1 Robinsoniella sp. RHS | reverse complement strand
TCCAGTGCTTCCCGCACTGCATTCAATAACACTGCTGAATCTTCTGTACTGATTTCACCTGAGCTGTGATCAATGATTGTCTTCTCTTCATAAGGCTCCTCTTCCGAAAGCGTTACCAGATTACAGCGGAGGGCTACATCCGTTGCCTGCATCGGCACACCGATGCTGAGCGCTTCCAAAGGAGATCTTCCTGTATAATATTCTTTTGGATCATATCCCATAACGGAAAGATTCGCGGTGTCACTTCCCGGGCTCATTCCCTGTGGAATTGTATGGAGCATTCCTATCTCAGATACTTTAGCTAAAGCATCCATCACAGGAGTTTTTGCATATGCAAGCGGTGTTTTTCCGCCTAACTGATCAATCGGTTCATCTGCCATTCCATCGCCTAAAACTACAATATATTTCATATTATCACCTATTGCATACTGCAGGCAAACCTGCAATATTGCCGCACTTAAGCGTTTTTATTAACGCCCTTAACAGGCTGAAAGCATCATCGTGCGGTTTCCTCTCTGCTTTTCTAATTTTCTTTCAGCCCGGCTAACCATATTTTGAATTTAAACAGCAATACAGCCTTGCACCGGAGGCAGATGTCCTTTGGTATCCTTCCGCTTAGAAGGTACTTTCTGTTCATTTGCCGTCAATGCAACGCTGTAAGCTTATCTCATTCTGATTCTATTAATAACAGTTCCAAGTTTCGCTGCCTTCGCACTGTATTCAGCTTCTGACAGAATCTCTGTGGTAAATCCAAATTCGCCTTCTACTCCCGGAACTATCACCGGTTTCACTGTTCCGAAAATTTCTTCGATCTTAGCAAGATCATCCTGTTGATTTCCTTTTACACGTACAAAGAATTTTCTCTGGGAATTACTGATGTCGGTAAGTTCCAGCTTATGGCTGCTCCAGAATGACATAATACTTCTATGCAGATGCTTTGCTGCATCTACCACGTCAGATACTACTGCACTTGCTGTAGGAAGTTTTCCTGCACCGCTTCCATAGAACATTGCATCTCCCAATACGTTTCCATGTACAAATATTGCATTAAACACACCGTTAACGCTGAACAGGGGATCCGTTGGTCCCAGCAATACCGGTGCTACCATAGCATAAAAGCTCTCTCCCACTTTTTTACTGAAAGCCAAAAGTTTAATAGTCTTGCCAAGGGCTTTTGCATATTTGATATCCGTTGCCGTGATTTTTGTGATACCTTCTGTGTAGATATCTTCAAAATCAACCTGTTTCCCAAATGCAAGAGAAGATAAAATAGCTATTTTACGGCAGGCATCATGTCCTTCCACATCCGCTTCCGGATTGCGTTCTGCATAGCCCTTTTCCTGCGCTTCTTTTAATACATCTTCAAATTCAGAACCTTCTTCGATCATTTTTGTCATAATAAAGTTGGTTGTTCCATTTAAAATTCCTGTAATTTCATCAATTTCATCTGCAGTAAGTGATGAATTTAACGGGCGGATAATCGGAATCCCCCCACCGCAGCTGGCTTCAAACAAAAAGTTTATATTGCGGTCTCTGGCAATATCCAAAAGTTCTGCACCGTGTTTTGCCACTAATTCTTTATTGGAAGTACATACACTTTTTCCGCTTAATAGTGCTCTCTTTACAAATGTATACGCCGGTTCAACCCCACCCATAACTTCAACAATAATTTTGATTTCCGGGTCATTTACCACAACTTCATAATCATGTACGATTTTATCCTGGATCGGATCTCCCGGAAAATCCCTTAAATCAAGGACATATTTAATATTAATCTCTTCTCCGGCTTTTTTATTGATGCTGCTGTGGTTGGTGTTGATAACCTCCACTACACCCGAACCTACTGTACCGTAACCTAACACTGCAATCTGAATCATTTTTTCCTCCTATCTGCATCGACCATGATGCTGTCAAACCATTTATATGTATGTTACTCTCTGCCTAATATTTTTAAATAGTGAACACCTATTTTATTCTCTATTTCTTCTACCATCTTGGATACATCGTCTGTAGTGGGTAAAATATCTACGCTTAAAGTAAGCGAAGCCACTCCGTTGATCGGGATACTCTGATGGATCGTAAGAATGTTGGCGCCGAACTGGGCAACTATTTTCAATACATCTGAAAGAAGACCCGGCTCATCATCCATCTGTATTACAAAGGTAATGGTCTTTCCTTTGGCATTATCGTGAAATGGAAATATATCATCTTTATATTTATAGAACGAACTTCTGCTAATGCCTACACGGTCTGTCGCCTCCTGAACCGTTTCCACACGTTCCGACTCTAATAACCGCTTCGCTTCCACTACCTTTAATAACACTTCCGGTACCGCCTTCTGCTTAACAACAAAATACTGACTTTTTTCCGACATTGGAACCTCCTCGTGTTTGCTTCACAAATACATTTGTATTCACAAGGAAGATACTAACATATTTAGATTAGAAGTGCAATAGTTTTTTCTAATTTACCCGAGAGCCTGTTTGAAAATGCCCCATGACAAATAGGGTAAACTTAGGAAGTTCGGTTTTCTAAGCATCACAAATTCTTCATACTTTTCTTCAGGTTAATTTCAGCATTGGATTGTATGATTACAACGAATGATTTGATACCGGTTCACTAACAGATACCAGAAAGGATGATTGTATGAAAAATAAATTAATTGCCCTGTTATTATGCGTTACCGTTTCATGTACCCTGCTTGGAGGATGCCAGTCTTCTTTGGGCAATGCCCAGAATGATTCTTCCGGCAGCTCTTCAAACGTGGAAACAGGTGCAGAAACTGCTGACGGCTCCCAGAGCGAAACCACAAGAGACAATAATGCCATAACCGGTCAGGTTACAGCCATAGATGGGAATACCATAACTCTTGCACTTGGAGAAAGAGCAGCCAGACCGGACGGCGATTCTACTCCGCCGGGAAATGGAGAAAAACCTTCTGAACCCACCAGCGGGGACGCTGTCCAAACAGAGGATAGTGATGGGACTGGCGGCACTCCTCCTTCCGGTGATAATGGCGGCTCTCCTCCCTCCGGCAATGGCGGGGGACCCGGCGGATTAACCCTTACCGGAGAAGAAAAGTCAATTACCATAGATGAAAGTACAACGATTACCAAAGACAGTATGGGACAGAGCAGTGACGCAACCATTGATGATATCACGGACGGAACAATTCTGACTGTCATCATGGATGGTGAAACCGTTGTTTCTGTTACCATCTCCGACTTCGGCGGGGGAAATGGCGGAGGGCGCGGAGGTAAAATGAATGACGTCACTGAAGAATCCACCGATCGTTCCTCCTAAAATATCCTAAAATAACCATATTCTTACTTGACTTCCTCCCATGTATAGTGCTAAAATAAATATCCTTTCTACCAAAAAGCAGCCGCTCACGACTGCTTTTTCTTAAAAGTAAATATTTACCACAACGGGTTCCCTTGGCAAAATCCAAGGGGAAATGGGTCTGTCCCCCGGACTCTGTCGCTTGGCAAGATATTTGAAGTAACATATTAACTGTTGTTTCCAAAATATTACTACCAGGAGGTTTACCATGATTCAAGTGGAACACTTATGCAAGACCTTTCGGGTCGCAAATCGAAATGCAGGGCTGGCGTCTGCCCTGAAAGCTCTTTTTCACAGACAATACCGTGAAATCAAAGCGTTGAATGATATCTCATTTACAATCCCTGATGGAGAAATGGTGGGCTATATAGGCCCCAATGGTGCCGGCAAAAGCAGCACAATCAAAGTATTAAGCGGAATACTGACACCTGACAGCGGAACCTGTCTGATTAATGGACGTGTTCCATATCAGGAACGGACAGCACATGTAAAAGAAATCGGAGTCGTTTTCGGACAACGCTCCCAGCTGTGGTGGGATGTTCCCGTCATTGATTCTTTTGAATTACTGAAAGACATCTACAAGATACCGGAGAACAATTATCGAAAAATGAAAGATGAACTGGCTGCCCTTCTGAATCTTGAAGATATTATCAAAACACCTACCAGACAGCTTTCCCTGGGGCAAAGAATGCGCTGTGAAATTGCCGCCTCCCTTTTACATAACCCCAAAATTTTGTTTTTGGACGAACCAACTATCGGACTGGATGCAGTCTCTAAGATTGCCGTTCGCAATTTTATTCTAAATCTTAATAAAAACCATAATACAACAATTATTCTGACAACGCATGATATGCAGGATATTGAAGCCCTCACAAACCGCATTATGCTGATTGGCAAAGGACGTCTTCTAATGGATGGCTCTCTCCGGGAATTTAAGGACATGGCTTCCGAAAACGAGTCTCTGGACGAACTGGTTGCCCGCCTCTACCGGCAATATGAAATATAGGAGGTAATCCATGAAACAATACCTCTCTTTTTTTCGGATGCGCTTTATTACCGGACTTCAGTACCGGACAGCCGCTTTGGCTGGTATCTCCACCCAGTTTATCTGGGGAGCCATGGAAATTCTTCTGTTTCAGGCATTCTATCAGGCTGATGCTGATGCCTTTCCCATGTCTTTTCAGGCTCTGACTTCTTATGTATGGCTGCAGCAGGCATTCTTGGCCCTGTATATGTTCTGGTTTTGGGACAATGATATTTTTGATTCTATTACCAACGGAAATGTATCATATGAATTATGCCGTCCTGTGGACCTGTACACTATGTGGTTTACGAAAAATCTGGCATCTAGGCTTTCCAAAACAGTCCTGCGCTGCTTTCCCATACTGGTTCTGGCGTTTATCCTGCCTGCTCCATATGGTATCCGGCTGCCTGCTGATCCGGTTACCGGACTGCTGTTTCTTTTATCCATGACACTTGGACTTGGCGTAGTCGTATCTCTTTCCATGGTCATATATACATTGGCATTTTATACGATATCTTCACAGGGGATTCGGATGATTACCACTTCCCTGGCTGAATTTCTCTCCGGAGCAGTAATCCCTCTGCCATTTTTACCGGAAAGAATTTCTTATATCGTAGAACTGCTGCCCTTTGCTTCCATACAGAATGCTCCCCTGCGAATTTACAGCGGAGACATTGCTGGAAGCTCTCTTGGCCGGGCCATTGCTTTACAGGTATTCTGGCTGATACTGTTAACCTCAGCCGGAAAGCTTCTAATGCACAGAGCATTAAAGCAGGTGGTTGTTCAGGGCGGTTGAAAGGAGCATTTACATGAAACTATATATACACTATTTATCAATACATCTTCGCAGTATGATGGAATATAAAGTATCCTTTTTACTCACTATAATTGGGCAGTTCCTGGTTTCTTTCAACGTCTTCCTTGGCGTATACTTTATGCTGCAGCGTTTCCATCAGATCGAAGGCTTTTCATACAGTGAAGTTCTTTTGTGTTTTGCCATTGTACTGATGTCGTTCACCCTTGCCGAATGTTTTTTTCGAGGTTTTGATACCTTTGCATCAATGATTGGAAATGGTGAATTCGACCGCATACTGGTACGTCCTAGAGGCGCGATCTTCCAGGTACTCGCAAGCAAAATAGAATTAACCCGTATCGGGCGGCTTTTACAGGCAATTGTAATGCTGATCTACGGCATATCCAATATCCATCTGCACTGGACCTTTCTGCGGGTTCTTACGTTAATCCTTATGATTTTGGGTGGTGTTGCAACTTTTGCCGGATTATTTATCCTCTATGCAGGGCTTTGCTTTTTTACGTTGGAAGGACTGGAATTTATGAATATTTTTACAGACGGTGCCAGAGAATACGGAAAATATCCCGTGGCTGTCTATGGGAAAACAGTACTTACGATCTGCACTTATATTGTGCCTTTTGCCCTTTTTCAGTACTATCCTTTTCTCTATCTCACAAGGCAGAATATACCTGCCTATTATAGCTTTCTGCCGTTATTAACCATACTTTTTCTCATTCCCTGCTTCTTTGTGTGGAATCTTGGGATGCGAAAGTACAAGTCAACCGGTTCCTGATTCTTTTGGCAGACGACTAAAAAAAGACCATTACAACTGAAAATTCAGCATCTGTCATTGTTAGATATATGCTCTAAAATCAATGACCGTTGAAAAATCCATTTGTAATGGTCTCTTATTTTATTAAAATCCTCTGCCGCCACCGCCAAAAGTTCCGCCTCCGCTGGATGTATGGGTGGATGACATTCCTCCGCCGCCGGATCCTCCGGAATCATCATTTTTGGGTATATGCCTCTGGGTAACAACCTGATTTGTAAAGTGGTCCGACTGATTGGTTAAATTCAATCTGCCTTTTTGTTTATACGGATATGTGTAACTTCCCCACTTAAGTTTGTACCTGCCTACCGTAAACCCACAGACACTACCTGCCAGAATCAGTGCCGCACCAACTGCTATTACCCAGTCAATAGGGCGCAGACTGAGGTATCGTGTGATCTCTCCGGTCTCGGTATTTACTGTATACTGATCTGATGGAATTCCCTTATCCATATATTTTTGTGTAGCATCCACCATACCGCTCAGGCATTTATAATATTCATCAGCCTTGATATATGGGTATTCCGTATCTAATACACTCTCTATCCGGTCATCTGTCATGTAATAGATCATATCATGCGCCGTTGAAATATAGATTTCCCGGTTATCCATGTCAATTAAAAAAGTCGCTCCGCCTTTGGCTTCCCCATCGTCATAGAACCCATGATCCATGTAAAAATCATCTGCATATTCCCTTGCGGATTTCCCCTGGGCGTCATTCGTAGTTACAACCACAAAATTCATTTTATATTTTTCCCGCAGTGTATTCGTCTTCTGTACCAGATCTGCTATCTGATCCTCACTAAGCAGCCCTGCCTCATCAAATACCTGGCTGCCAGAAGAAGCAAATGCCCCCATTCCCGTTGTCAACAGCAGCAGAAATACAAGACAAATCCATAGAAGAATCTTTTTTTCTTTTACCATATGAAATACCCTCCTAACAATAATATTAAGAATACGGGTATTGCAATGGCTGCAAACATCATTGCCACTTTTCCATAGTCTATCGGAAGTTCGCCGCAGATATTTTTCGTCTGTCCATTCATGGCATAGTAATACATCTTATTGTCTTTGCCTTTATATGTAAGAACCCATACAGGCAACAGTATATATTTCCAGTGCTCTGCAGGTGTATCCAGGGCAAGTTTGGATGCTTTCACCGTGGTATATCCGCTTATACTGTCCTTTAAAATATTTCTGGAGTAATCGCTGATTTCTTTACGGATCTCATCTTCAAAATCTCTTTTCTCCATGTCTCTTTTTTCCGCCTGAAAACCGGATAAATATCCCATAGAGAACTTTTGCAGGTCATTTAACATAAAAGGCTGTACACCTTCAACAAGCTTTCTGTTTTCCTTATTTAAAGCATTCTTCGTAAGTTCTTCAAAGTGCAGGTTTCCCTCCCGCTCAACATTGTAAAATCTGGTCTCCGTAAATTCGGTTTCACCCAGGCGATAGACACGTACATTCGTCGCAGCAGCATCCAAGCGCCCCATCACATCGCATTCAAACATCCAGAAAGGGAAATACACTCCGGATATCTTCTCGATCTGATCCTTACTGAAAAATGCCTTTGGTACAAACTTCTTCTTTTTCATGTACTCCAGAAAATGAGCCACTGCTTCTTTTTTATCCACTTTAAATGGTATAATATGATCCGGTTTATAATCACCGGAAAGTTTTCCTTCCAGAACCACAGGATTGTGACAATAGTAACAGAACGTTGCGGCTGTTGTTTCATCCGTTACAATCTGAGCACCACAGCTGGGGCAGGAATAGATAAGCCCTTCCTGGCTCTCCTGTCCTTCCCCTGACTGCCTGCCGGATTCTTTCTCTTCCTGTGCATTCAAAATCTCTTCCGTAAATTCTGAAAGGCAATATTCACATTTGTATTTTTGGGTCTTGGGATCAAAACGAAGATCCCCACCGCAGTTTGGACATTTGTAACTAACAACTGCCATGCATTACCTCCTGATTATGGGCGCGGCTTTCCGCATTCCGAGCAGAATTTCCCTGTATTTTTTACTCCGCAGGCACAGGTCCAGTCTCCCGAAACCGGTCTTGCACTCCCACAGTTGGAACAAAATCTGCCTGTATTGGATGTTCCGCAGTCACAAACCCAGCCCTGTGCCTGTTCCGGCTTTGCTTTCCCGCAATTAGAGCAGAATTTTCCGCTGTTGGAGGTTCCGCACTGGCAGTTCCAGCTGCTTGCTCCATCGGACAGAGCCTGGGCATTTCCCGTGTCTCCTGTATGAACTGCATTAGGTGTATTTCCTGTATTAGGTGTATTTCCTGCATTAGCGTTTCTGGCTTCCTGGTTCATCTGCATCTGCTGCATATTATTAGCCGAAGCGGTTCCCATAAAATTACCTGCATTCTGCATACCCATGCCCATTCCCATAAATCCGGCCATGCTTCCGTTCGGATTCGATCCGGCTGCTTCCAGACCATGGGCAATGGCTCCCTGGACATACCCTTCACGGATAGACGGATCTCCCAGCATTGCTCCCTGATTTCTCATGTTAATTAATTTCTGTGATTCTTCATCATAGGAGATACTTGCGATCCCTACTGCCTGAATCTCAATGCCGCGCATTTGGCGCCAGTCTTCATCCAATGTCTGCGCCATATATTTCCCCAGTTCTCTTGCTTTTGATGACACAAAAGAGATGCGGGTGCCATCTGCTGACATCTGGTTAATAGAGGTCTGCAGTGCTTCCAGAAATTCAGAAAGATATTGCTCGTTGATTTCGTCAATTTCTACCTGTCCGCTGTTTCTTGGTACCGCTTCAGCATAAAACAAAAGCGGATCTGTGATTTTAATGGAATACGTTCCATGCGCCCGCAAAAAGAGTTCAGCATTATAGAAATTATCAAAGTAGTTGATGGGGTTTCTGGTACCAAACCGGATTCCCTTAATCTCCTGAAGATTGATATAATATACCTTTTGGGCCGTAGGTGTTACCCCTCCAAATTTAAACCTGGAAAAGGTCTCCCTGACGGCATCTTCCAGCTCTCCGTTAAATAAGGAGGGCATGGAAGAATTATTAACAGTATAATAACCCGGCTCTGCCGTATAATCAATAATTCTGCCGCCATCCACTAACAACATAAACTGATTGTCATACACATGAATCACGGAACCATTTGAAATAGTATCGGAACTGCTCTTCGTGTTAGAACCGGTACGCATCTTTACACCACGGGTCAGAAGCGTCTGGTCTCCCATATCTTCCGGCTCAATTACCTCCAGCCACTGATCTGCCAATGAACTTCCAATTGCTCCTGCTGCTGCTTTAATAATTCCCATATATTGTCCTCCTGTAATTTATTGCGCAATGATGTACTAGAGCGTGTTTATTGCACACAAGCGGAGGTATTCCCTCCGCTTATCCACATCCTGCTATTCATTTTCTGCTTCTTTTGCCCCCAGTGCCAGCCATTTCAGGTAACCATTGATAAAAATGTCAATACTTCCATCCATTACACTGTCTACATTTCCTGTTTCCGCACTGGTTCGGTGATCTTTTACCATAGTATATGGCTGCATAACATAGGAACGGATCTGGTTGCCCCAGCCGATTTCCTTTACTTCACCCCGGATATCAGAAACTTTTTCCGCGTTCTCCTGTTGCTTTAATAAATACAGCTTTGCTTTCAACATCTGCATCGCTTTATCTTTATTCATGTGCTGGGAACGTTCATTCTGGCACTGTACCACGATATTGGTTGGAAGATGGGTAATACGGATTGCTGAGGAAGTCTTGTTGATATGCTGACCGCCTGCACCGCTGGAGCGGTATGTGTCAATCCTTAAATCTTCATCCCTGATCTCAATATCGATATCCTCTTCGATATCCGGCATAACATCACAGGATACAAAAGAAGTCTGACGTTTTCCTGCCGCATTAAACGGCGAAATACGAACCAGCCTGTGAACACCTTTTTCTGATTTCAGATAGCCAAATGCATTTTCCCCTTTTACTTCGAAAGTTACGGATTTAATACCGGCTTCTTCACCGTCCAGATAATCCAGGACTTCAACCTGGAACCCTTTCCGGTCTGCCCATCGGCAATACATACGATAAAGCATGCTTGCCCAGTCACAGGACTCTGTACCGCCTGCACCTGCATGGAGTGTCATAATCGCATTGTCACCATCATACTCACCGGACAATAAGGTCTTGATCCGGATATTTTCCAACGAGGCAGTAAAATCTTTCAGTGTTTCTTCTATTTCCGGAATCAGCGAGGCATCATTTTCCTCATATGCCATTTCCAGAAGGGTCTCTATTTCCTCATACTGATCGTTCAGTTTACGGAAAACTTCGATATCTTCCTTTAAACTGCTGAGCGTTTTCATAAATTCCTGAGACTTTTCGGGATTATCCCAAAAGTCAGGTTCTTCCATCTTACGCTCTAATTCCTGAATCCGCTTTTCCTTGTTAGCCAGGTCAAAGTGAATCCCTCACTTCCACTAATGGTTTTTCATACGTACCTAACGTATATTTAAATTGATCTAATTCTACCACAGCTTCACCTTCTCTCAATTATTATTTGATTTATTTACAAAAAGGCCGTTTTATGCAAACGACCCTTTTGGTTCTATATTTATGCTCTTCTGCCGCAGCACTGTTTGTATTTCTTGCCGCTTCCGCATGGACACGGATCGTTGGGATAAACTTTTTCAGAAGTACGTCTTACAGGGCCTTTTACTTCAGAGTCATCTTTGTTCGTTCCGGTTACCTTTGCAACTTCTTCACGTTCAACCTTCTGCTCAATGCGGACATGGTATAACAGGCGGAGTGTATCTTCCTGAATACCTGCTGACATGGTATCAAACATCTCATATCCGCTCATCTTGTATTCAACCAGCGGATCTCTCTGTCCATATGCCTGAAGCCCGATACCCTGACGCAGCTGGTCCATATCATCGATATGATCCATCCACTTACGGTCGATTACTTTCAGAAGAATCACACGCTCCAGTTCACGCAGCTGTTCCGGTTCCGGGAACTCTGCTTCTTTTGTTTCGTAGAGCTTCACTGCTTTTTCTTTCAGATTCTGCTTTAACTGGTTCTTCTTTATTTTTTTGATATCTTCTTTTGTAACAGGCTGTAACGGAATAATAGGATTCAACAGGGAATTCAGTTCATTTAAATCCCATTCTTCATTATCCGCATCATCTGCAATACACATATCAACGGTATTGTCCACAATATCGGTAATCATCTTATAAATGGAGTCCCGCATGCTTTCTCCGTCCAGAACACGTCTTCTCTCCTTGTAGATAATTTCACGCTGCTCGTTATTTACCTGGTCATATTCTAACAGATTCTTACGGATTCCGTAGTTGTTGCTCTCGATCTTCTTCTGGGCTTTTTCAATAGCAGAAGAAAGCATCTTGTGTTCGATCTGCTCATTTTCAGATACACCCAGAGATTTAAATACACTCATCAGACGTTCTGAACCAAACAGACGCATCAGATCATCTTCCAGAGAAATAAAGAATCTGGATTCACCGGGATCTCCCTGACGTCCGGAACGTCCACGCAGCTGGTTATCAATACGTCTGGATTCATGACGTTCCGTACCGATAATCTTTAAACCGCCTGCTGCTTTTGAATCATCATCCAGCTTAATATCCGTACCACGGCCTGCCATGTTGGTTGCAATGGTAACTGCACCATGCACACCTGCCTCTGCAACGATTTCAGCTTCCAATTCATGGAATTTCGCATTCAGGACTTTGTGCTGGATTCCGCGTTTTTTCAGCATACTGCTGATTAGTTCGGAAGTTTCGATAGTTATGGTACCAACCAGTACAGGTTGTCCCTTTGCATGGGCTTCTTCGATAGAATCCACTACTGCATGGAATTTTTCCTTCTTAGTCATATACACGGCATCATCAGCATCTTTACGTGCTACCGGTCTGTTGGTAGGAATCTCGACAACGTCCATTCCATAGATGTCACGGAACTCCTTTTCCTCTGTCAAAGCGGTACCTGTCATACCGGATTTCTTTGTATATTTATTGAAAAAGTTCTGGAAAGTGATCGTAGCAAGGGTCTTGCTTTCTCTCTTTACCTTAACATGTTCTTTTGCTTCAATTGCCTGATGCAGTCCATCGGAATATCTTCTGCCCGGCATGATACGTCCTGTAAATTCATCTACAATCAGTACTTCATCATCTTTTACAACATAATCCTGATCACGGAACATCAGATTGTGTGCACGCAGTGCAAGGTTGATATTGTGCTGAATCTCCAGATTATCCGGATCAGCCAGGTTTTCAATCTGGAAGAATTTTTCTACCTTTTTTACACCATCTTCGGTCAGATTTACAACCTTGTCCTTTTCATTTACGACAAAATCACCGGTCTCAATGATTTCTTCGCCCATGATAGCGGACATCTTCGTTACTTCTCCGCTGGCTTCACCACGTTCCAGCTGACGTGCAAGGATATCGCAGACTTCATATAATTTCGTTGATTTTCCACTCTGTCCGGAAATGATAAGCGGTGTCCTGGCCTCATCAATCAATACGGAATCCACCTCATCGATGATGGCATAATGCAGATCTCTCTGTACCAGCTGTTCCTTATAGATTACCATGTTGTCACGCAGATAATCAAAACCTAATTCGTTATTGGTAACATATGTGATATCACAATTGTATGCATCCCGTCTCTCGTCATTGTCCATAGAGTTTAATACACAGCCTACCTTCAGCCCTAAAAACTCATGTACTTTTCCCATCCACTCAGCATCACGATGTGCCAGATAATCATTAACCGTTACGATATGAACGCCTTTGCCTTCCAATGCATTTAAGTATGCCGGAAGTGTAGAAACCAATGTTTTACCTTCACCGGTTTTCATTTCTGCGATACGTCCCTGATGCAGAATAATACCACCGATAATCTGAACCGGATAATGCTCCATGTCCAGAACACGTTTTCCTGCTTCTCTGACCGTCGCAAACGCTTCGGGGAGAAGGTCGTCCAAAGTCTCTCCATCAGCCAGTCTCTTTTTATATTCTTTCGTCTTATCTCTTAGTTCTTCATCAGACAAAGCCTGCATGGTCGGCCTCAAAGCTTCTACTTTTTTTACGAGAGGTTTGATCATTTTTACCTCTCTCTCACTATGAGTCCCTAATACTTTTTGTATAAGATTCATTTCTATTCACCTATATCCTTCATCTGTGTTCTTATAATCACTAACTATATTAACACCTTTACGCATTTTTCACAATAAAATTTTTTATAAACTTAGGCTTCACAAATCGTTCATAATGCGTTCATAAACAAAAATACCGCATACAGCCTCTGCCATATGCGGTATTTTTATAAATTTTCCTCTTTTATCTGAAACCGATAAATTAAGAAACGCGGTATTTTTCCAGCGCTCCGGTGAGCTTTTCACAAGGCTCGCCGTGGATTTGTAAGTCTACTACATTCCCTACTGCAAGTCCTAAAACACCTAATATAGATTTTGCATCAATTACAATATGTCCTTTTTTCATATCCATATCATATGGGTAATTTGCTATCTGGTTCACAAATTCTAATACTTCATCCGGATTATCAAAGCTTACTTTAATTTCTTTCATGAAATCGATCTCCTTTTCCTCGGTATTTATCCTTTAGCAATATCTGCTTAATTTTATCTTTTGTTAACTTTTTATCATTCTATCTTATTTTTCATGAAAGAAATAGGGGAACTTTTTAAAAAAGGAGGAATTATTTAATCTCAATTTACTATTTATAGGTCTTCCGGTACTCTGCCGGAAGCATCCCGACTTCTTCTTTAAATACCTTGCTCATATACTTTGGGTCTGAATATCCTGCCATTACGGCAATCTGATTTAATTTCAGACCGGATTCCAGCAGCAGTTTCTTGACTTTGTCTATTTTATATCTGCGCAGTGTCTCTGTAAAGGAACTGCCTGTCTCTTTTTTAAACTGGCTGCTCAGATATTCCTCTGATACGTTAAGCTTCCGGGCTATCATTTCCAGACTGATTCCCTGGTTATAGTATTCCTGGATCATATTCTGGGTTCTTTGAACCATATATCCTACCTGCTGTCCTTCCAGACTGTCTTGCGGAATCATCTGTTCAAAGACCTGCCGCAGGGCTTCCAGAATATCATCCCAGCAAATGGCATCTAATACTGCCTGCAGTATTTTCTGAACATAGAGTTCTTCGCCTGTGCCTGCAAATTCTTTTGCCGTATTTAAAATTGCCCAGGTAAAACGGATACACCCTTCTTTAATCTCCCGGGGATAATAAATCTCTTCCCTGGAAAGTCTGCTGAATTCCCGCAGACACCGTTCAAATTCTTTTTTATCACGGCGCATAAGTGCATTTTTCACCTGTGTCTCAATGTCCATTGGGTATTTATAAGGATAGGTTAAGATACCCTCTATTATTTCATTACAGATCATGCCCTTATCGATACCCGAAAGATTCCACTCCATATCCTTCCAGATCTGTTTAAATGCATCCGTGAGCCCCGCAATCCCATCGCTTTTTGCCCACCCATAGAGTCCTTTATCACCCAGATTTGCAATGAGCATAGGCACTACTGATTTTGCAAAATATTGCTCTGCCTGTTTTTCCTCTGCCGTGTGGTACACCACAACAATTACAGCGTGGCGGGACTCATTTTCCAATACAACGGATGAAAAATTACTGCAGTGATTCCCTATATCTTTTAACAGGTCTATCAGCAGATCCTGACAGGAATCGTAAGCAGTTCCAAGCCGTATTACTAACAGAAAAATTGGATCAGCCGTATGGAATCCATATTTTTCACTTATGAATTTATCCATTTGATCATCTATTTCTAACTGTCCCAAAATGCCGGACCGGAAAATATGATCCAGGTTCATTACCGGATCCACATGACGCTGTTCTGCCAGAGATTCTTCCACCTGTTTTAGGGCATGTTTCAATTCGGGAATTTTAATGGGTTTTAACAGATAATTTTCGATTCCAAGCTCAATCGCCTGCTTTGCATAATTAAAATCCGAATAAGCCGTAAGTACGATCACCTTACAGTCTACTTTTTCTTTTCTTAACTTTCCCAGCATGGTAAGCCCATCCATATCCGGCATCTTAATATCCATAATTAATAAATCCGGCAGTTCCCTCTTAACCAGCCTTAATCCGTCAATTCCATCTGAAGCGGTTCCCGCCAGTTCATAACCCGGGTCAATTTTTTTCAAAATCTTTCCCAGGCCTTCGCGGATCGGTGCCTCATCTTCCACGATTACGATTCTCATCTTCATCCTCCTCTGCTGCTGGTATAAAGAGATGTACTTTCGTATATTTGTTTGGTTTACTTTCAAAATAAATATTTGCTTCCCCTGGATAATACAACTGCAGTCGTTTTCTGACATTAACAATTCCCAGATGATCATCCATATCAGCCATTTCATTATTCAGAAGAGCCAGCGTCTCCAAAGAAAGCCCTCTTCCGTTGTCTTCGATAACAATATGAATCTGGCCATCCGCATCTTCTATCCTGATTTTCAGGATACATTCCCCAACTTTGTTTTTAAATGCATATTTGATGGCATTTTCTACAAAGGGCTGTAAAAGCAGTTTGTGTATCTTGTACCGCCTGATATGCTCCGGTGCTTCAATCACCGTCTTCAGCGGCTTTCCAAGCTTGGCACTTTGCAGCAGCATATATTGTTCCAGCCAGTATAGCTCACGCTGTATATTTGTTTCACCACCTGCATTCTTTACTGCATATCTGAGAATATCCGCCAGGGCTCCTACCATATCGCTAATCTCATATTCTTCCCTCTCTATTGCCTTCCAGTTAATGGTATCCAGGGTGTTATAGAGAAAATGGGGATCTATTTGTGCTTCCAGAGCGTACAACTCGGCATTCTTCTGTTCCAATACCGCCTGCTTCACCTGGCTGATCAGCTCATCAATCTTTTCCATCAGTTCGTTAAAACCAAGGGCAATCCGCTGTACTTCCCGTGTCATATCATCCTCTACCGGAATACGAACCATAAAATCGCCTTTTTCTGCCTCATTCATTACTTCGACTATTTTATCCACCGACTTAATTACCGGACGTGTAAAATAATAGGTCAATAACGCCAGTATGACGATAGTTCCAAGAGTCACAATAATCCAGAAACTTCCCTGCTCCAGGACCGCTCTTTTATAACGCTGGAGCGATTGAAAATAATAAATGCTCCATCCGCTTTTTTCATTCATTCTTTCCGTTACGCGGTAACCTTTTGTATTCAGCTCTGATATCTCTTTTCCGATTAGAGATTTATCCGGTGCACTGATCACCTTATCATCCTGGCATATATAGATACGGTTATCCTCACCGTTATAGACACTGTCTTCCAGTACTTTTTCATCGATGCTTAATGTGATCGTTCCGATCTCTTTATGAATATCGCGGTAATCCACGATTTTTCTTACCACCTGGAAGATCGCTACTTCTTTTTCTCCTATGATAACCGGCTGATCGGGAGCCTGATATATCATCGTGCCCTGGAATGAGGGAATTTGTAACGTATTCATCCAGCTGCTGTTGGCAGAAGAAGAGGAGTTGTGGTCATAGAAAATCTTTTTTCCATTTTTTAAAACCAGCAGCACACCTTCCATCCCAGTATTCCGATTGCTGGTATGGCTTAAATAACGCCGGAACTGGCTGCTGTTCACAGTCAGGTCATCCTGGTCTTCATTGAGCTTCTCTGCCGTCTCCACTACCTCATCATCCGTACAAAGGTCATAGAGGATGGTTTCATATTTATCCAATATCATATCCAGACACTGGTCTGCCTTGTTCAAGCCTCCCTGAATCCGGTCGTCCAGACTCTGTTTCATATTGATTCTCATACGTATCTGGGACAGTACGGCAAACATGGTAATGGACAACAGGGATGCCAGTAAAAAGGCCGGAATCAGCTTTTCTCTTAAGCTTTTTGTCTTTTTCATGCTTATACCTCCTGCATATCACAGGTATGCCTGCGATACTGCCTTAATAAGTAGTTTGAAAGCTTACCCTTCCCTGATTTTGCGTACTTCATTAGCCGCCTCACTGAGGATTTCTTCGTTTTTCTTTTCACCAATGATACTCTCGCGCATTGCATCTGCTACTATTCTTGATATCTTTGGCCACTCCACCGATACTTCCCGGTATCTTGCAGATTTAAAAATATCAATGAATTTATGCTTTATGGGATCATCTTTAAACTGGGTATCCATGACATCCTGCCTTGGTGCCAGCAGACCAAAACCATCCATATAATCTGTCATACGTTCTTTATCGGCTATATAATTTAAAAATACAATCGCCTGATCCTGCTTCTTTCCTTTCGTGACGGCAAATACTTCACCGCCTGCTACCGTTACCGGCCCGGTATCAGACGGCAGGCAGGCAACATCGAATTCCATGTCCGGGTTTCGCTCTCTTAGATCATCAATGATGCCGGAAGACTGAAACACCATGGCTATGTTCTCATCCGCAAATTGGTTCATAAGGTCATTCATAGTCAGGTTAATGCAGTCTCTGCTCATCGCCTTAGATGAGGTAAGCTTTGTTAGCAGGTCAAATGCTTTCTTTCCGGCAGGGGAATCCAGCTGATCCACATCTGCGCCCATTCCCCAGAGTATAGGCAGAAATTCATATAAACTCTGTTCACTCTGCAGGGCAGACAATGCTGTACCATATGCTGTACCATATTTATTCTTCCCGGTAGTTGCTGCTGCCGCTTCGTAAAATGCATCCCAGGTTTTCGGCACCTCCACACCTGCTTCACGAAAGATTTTTTTATTATAAAATAATGCCGGACAGTTTACCCCGAATGGCTGTCCGTAAATCCGGTCTCCCACTTTGCAGGGTTCCATGGCTACCGGCAGATAATTCTGTAATTCCCCCACCCTATCCGTAAGATCTACAAAGGGCTGCATTGCATAGAAATATTGAAAATCAGAAGAATCTACCAGCGCCAGATCCGGCATATTATTGTCAGCCATACTAAGCGCCAGCTGCTTTTTAAAGTCTTCACTTGGCACAAATTGAAGTTCTACTTCAATTTCATCCTGGGAGACATTAAACTCCTCCACCAGATTGTCCAGCTGTTTCTTATTCTGTTTTACATCCCAGTAGTGCCAAAGTACTATTTGTGTTTTTAACGGCTTTTGCGGGATCTCTTCCTTTGTGCATCCCGCTGCGGCAGTACTGATAGCAAATGCCAGGATCGAAACTGCAATACATTTCCACTTTTTCAACTTTACAACTCCTTAAAATACATCAAAATGAAAATACACCCAGGCTGTCTGCCCAGATGTATTTTCCTCTACTCTTTGCAAAATACATACTAGAATTCCGGTTCAATTAATCCGTATGTATTTCCTTTTCTCTTGTAAACTACATTCACTTCATCTGATTCTGCATTACAGAATACAAAGAAATTGTGTCCCAGAAGTTCCATTTGTACACATGCATCTTCCGGATACATTGGCTTAATTCCGAAGTGTTTTGTACGGATAATCTTTACTTCATCATCGTCATCAACTTCTTTTTCTATAAATTCTTTACGGAAATTTGCGCCGCCCTGATGCTTTTCAACGATCTTATTTTTGTATTTTCTTAATTGTCTTTCAATGACTTCTTCAACAAGGTCAATGGATACATACATATCATTGCTGACCTGTTCTGAGCGGATAATATTTCCTTTTACCGGAATAGTAACCTCTATTTTTTGTCTTTCTTTTTCTACACTTAAGGTTACGATAATCTCAGTTTCAGGAGTAAAATATCTTTCCAGCTTTCCAAGTTTGTCTGTAACAGCATTTCTAAGACCGTCTGTTACCTCAATATTTTTTCCACTAATCGTATAACGCATGATGTCCAACTCCTTTTCATTTATATTTTGCCCTCCGGAATCCTTTCGGAGCTCCCTGGCAACCCGGTAATCTCTGCTCATAAATATACCGGTTATAACAGGTTTTGATGCTTGTCCTGTCCTATGAAACAATTATACCACATTTTACGTTTTTTACAATCCAATTTATTCGATTTCAATTATTTTTCACACAATTTTACAACTTCCCGGTACGGCATCGGTCCTCCGAAAAGGTCCAGGGCGCTTCCAATGGTTACGTCCAGCCTTCCCTTCCCATGCAGCCGCAGATTCTCCAAATCTGCAAAGCTGCCTATTCCTCCGGCATAAGTAACCGGTATCCCGTTCCAGGAGCCCAGCATGTCAGCCAGTGCAGTCTCTATGCCATTTGCTTTTCCTTCTACGTCAACTGCATGAACCAGAAATTCATCACAATATCCCGCCAATTCATCCAATACCCCGTGGGATAATACAAGATCTGTGAACTTCTGCCAGCGGTTCGTAACTATATAATACTTGTCATCTTTTCTTCTGCAGCTCAAGTCCAGTACCAGATGCTCCCTGCCCACTGCGTTTACCATTTTTTTCAGATTCCCATAGTCCAATACTCCGTCTTTAAAGACATAACTGGTGACAATTACATGGGACGCTCCTGCATCTAAGTAGGAAGCCGCATTATCATCCCTGATTCCTCCGCCCACCTGCAGCCCAAGAGGATATGCCCCAAGTGCCCGAAATGCCTGTTCCCTGGTTGCCTCATAATAGGGTGAAGAAGATGGATTTAATAAAATAATATGCCCGCCTTTGATTTTGTCCTTTTTATAGAAACTGGCATAATATGCACCATCCTGTTCTGATACAAAGTTTTCTGCCGCCTGGTCCATTTCATCTTTTAAAGTTCCTCCAACAATCTGTTTCACTTTCCCATTATGTATATCAATACATGGTCGAAACCTCATTCCTGCCACGCTCCTTTTTCTATAGAATCATAAATATAACCTAAATTCTAGCACATCTTTTCCATTTTGTGTGTTATAATTATGAAAAATGGACCATAATTTATATATCGGCTTTTTCATGTGCAGTGGGAGGTAGTTTATGGGGAAAACTTCAAAAAAACAAGAACTCAAACGTTTGGCATTTATTATAATCGCTTCTATTATAATGGCTGCCAATATTAAAACTTTCGTCCGTGCAGGAGGCCTATATCCCGGCGGATTTAACGGACTCACTCTTCTAATCCAGAAAATCGGACAGGTTTATTTTTCTATCGGCCTTCCTTTTTCCGTGATTAACTTTGCATTAAATGCAATTGTAATTATAATCAGTTACCGATTTCTGGGGAAGAAATTCACCTTTTATACTTGCCTTATGGTAGGCCTGACCGGAATTCTGACTGATATTATACCGGGCATCCCCATTACCTCTGATATTCTGCTGATTGCAGTCTTTGGCGGCATCATCAACGGACTTGCCATGAGTCTCTGCCTTATGGGAGCCGGAAGTGGAGGCGGGACTGACATTATTGCCATTATGCTGTCAGAAAAGTATCATATGGAAACCTGGAATTATATTTTTATCAGCAATGTAATTATGCTTATGGCAGCAGGATATTTGTTTGGATGGAATCAGGCTTTGTATTCCATTATTTTTCAGTTTGCATCCACTCAGATCGTCAGCCAGCTTCACTTGCGCTATAAGAAACATACGCTATTTATCGTGACTTCTCATCCCGGCGAGATCTATAATGAAATACTGGCATGTACCAATCATGGTGCAACCATATTTACCGGAACTGGCTGTTATGAACAGGAACAGCGCAGCATGGTATATTCAGTGGTATCCAGTGATGAAGTCAAAGAAGTAATGCTGAAAATCAGGCAGGTAGATGAAAAAGCTTTTATTAATATAATTAAAACGGATCAATTGAACGGGCGTTTTTACCAACGGCCCACTGACTGATTTCATAGTAAAGCAAAGGGAGCTATCTTATGCAGCCGCATGAAGCTCCCTTTTACATTGTACACTGATTAACGGTTTGTTTCTGTCTGATTTGTATTTCCAGTCAGGTCGTCTCCAAGATCTTCTACGCCCTGTTTAACGTCCTGGCCAATTTTTTCTACAACGCCTTCTGTTCCATTTGTACCATCTGTAACGTCATTGTTCATGTTATTGGTACCCATCTCAGTAGCACTTTTATTATCAGTGCCTGCATTGGTGTTTGCTTCAGTTCTTCTCTCTGTTGTTGTACTTTCAGTAGTAGTCTTCGTATTTTCTGTTGTTTTGTTGTCATTTTTGCTTCCACATGCTGTCATAGCGCACATACAGAGTACGAGTAATGCGCCAGCTAAACATTTCTTAAACTGTTTCATAATATTTCTCCTTTTCGGTTTATTATAGAATAAGATTTCTCTTCGGAAATAATATGTGTAGATTTTACAATTTTATTCATCCTGGAAATCAATTCTTTTTCGGAATAACCTTCGGAACAACTGTTTTCCATTAAACGGAAATAACGGATACAGATAACTTCTTCCGGCTACTGTTTTATTGGTAGCCACAACCAGAATCGTAACAATAATTCCGATTATAAATCCATATATATTAAACAGCGCCGTTAGAATCAACATAATAATACGCATGAATTTAAATGCATATCCCAGTTCATAACTTGCCTGGGTATAATTGGCTATTGCCACAAATGCCATATACAGCATGGTTTCTGAATTGAACCAACCGGATTTTACTGCGAACTCACCTACTACGAGAGCCGCAATAACACTAAGCGGCGTAGTAAGCATATTTGGCGTATTAATCGCCGCCAGCCTCAGGCCGTCAATTGCAAATTCCAAAATTAACAGCTGGGCTAAAAGAGGAATATTCATCGTATCCGTTACTTTTATAAACTCAAACGATTTTGGTATCCATTCCGGATTCTGCATCAGCAGCAGCCAGAGAGGCGTTAATATCAGGGTCAAAAATGCAATCATTCCTCTGGTTACCCGAAGATACGTTCCGGTAATGGGCGGGAAGTAGAAATCATCTGCTTCTTCCATAATATCAAAAATGGAAACCGGAAGAATGATTGCTGCCGGTGAATTATCCACAAGTATTGCGACCTGGCCTTCTAAAATACTTGCAGCCGTTGTATCCGGACGTTCCGTGTACTTGAATTTCGGAAATGGATTGTACCACTTTCTTGGATAGATACACTCGGCCAGACTTTCCTGATTCATAGTCAGAGCATCTACCTTTACGCTTTGTATCCGTTCCTTTAATTCTCTTACAAATTCTTTATCCGCCCGGTCATCCATATAACAGAGGACGACATCGGATTTGGACGTTGTGCCTACATTTAACATTTCCATGGACAGCTTTGGGCTTCTGATACGGCGCCTGATCAGTGCGGTATTGAAAACGACAGTCTCTACGAAACCATCCCTGGATCCTCTTAGTACCTTGTCTTTATCAGGCTCTCCTACGCTTCTCATAGGATAAGTACGGCAATCTATCGCAAAGCATTTGGAATAGCCGTCAATAAACAGGCAAAGGACGCCGGAAAGAATATTTTTTGCAATCTCTTCCCGGTCATCCAGCATGTCAACTTCCACATAGGGGATATAGTCATGAGACAGGTCTTCACTGTCCTCCGGAAGATCCTCCGGCGTAATGGAATGAAAGAATTCCAGTATTTTTTCCATGATCTCATCTTTTATAAATCCATCTATAAAATAGATACATGCTCCCCGGTCCGCCACTGCAGTCATTTTGTAGATGATATCGAAATTTTTATCTACTTTTAGTTTTTGATGGAAATACTCCATGTTCTCAATTAAATCTGTTGATATCGTTTTCTCCATTTTTAACCACCCTGTATCTTTCACCTTTACACATGCACATTGCAGTCTGGTTTGCAAATCGCACATATTAGTGTGAAAGCGTTTTTCTTTCATGCTTTCTCTATTTTAAACATTTACTTATCTATGAATAGACTTTCCCAAAATTAGCAAAATTATGTTATACTGTTTTTAAAAATATAAAATGGAGTGGTGAAAATGGAATTTTTACGTTTACTGGAAGGCATACGGTCGCCTGCACTAAATACCGTGTTTCAATTTTTTACTTTTTTTGGCCAGGAAATGCTGGTTCTTGCTATTATCTGCGTATTATACTGGTGTCTGGATAAGAAACTGGCATATAAGATTGCGCTATCATTCTTTGCCGCCGGCATGCTGCTGCAAAATCTGAAGATTACCTTCCGCATCCCAAGGCCCTGGGTTCTGGATCCGGATTTTCAAGCTGTTCCATCTGCCGTACCGGCTGCAACCGGATATTCCTTTCCCAGCGGCCATACACAGAGTGCAACTTCACTATTTATGACACTTGCGCTATCCCTAAAGCAGAAATCTCTGAAGATCATCTGTGTGGTCATCTTCCTGCTGGTGGGTTTTTCAAGAATGTACCTGGGTGTCCATACACCCAAAGATGTATTGACAGCAATGGCTATGGCTATTATTATTTCTCTTTTAATAAATAAATTATTTGATAAACTTGAGAATACTCCAAAGTCTAATCTGATACTCAGTATCATCCTTGCCGGATTCTCCGTTCTATCTATGATTTATGCCCTGGTATTGCTGAATAACGGAACCATTAATGAGATCTATGCCGCAGACTGCTGCAAAGCTGCCGGTTCCGGACTGGGCTTTGCTATCGGATGGTACCTGGAACGTACTTATATTAATTTCGAGACAAATACAGCGGTTTCAAAGCAGGCTGCTAAATTTATCCTGGGTATTGCTTCCTCCCTGTTGTTAAAAGGAGTCTTAAAAGCCCTCTTGGGCGGCAGCATTCCGGCTGAAATGCTTCAGTATTTTATTCTTGTGCTTTGGGTAATCGCTGCCTATCCTTTTATCTTCCAGCGAGTGAGATTTCTCGGAGGCGAAAAATAAAAAGCAGGATAAAAATAACCGCTTAGAGGAAATGCTTTCCCTCTAAACGGTTATTTTTTATCCTGCAGCTCTTTCTTGAAAAGTAAAACCGCTTATCTCACATCTCCCATATAAAACAGTGCCAGTGTACCCGGACCGGAATGGGCTCCAATAGTAGGACCTACCGGATTAATCAAAAATGCTTTGATACCAAATTTTTCTTCTATCAGAGATTTTACGTACTCAGCATCTTCGATGCAGTCACCATGGCTGATAAATACGATGTCGTTTTTATCACGGTAGCTGCCGATTTGTTTTTCCATATTTTCTACCAGCGCTGCAAGGGATTTCTTTCGTCCTCTCACTTTGGCAACCGGTATCAGATGTCCTTCGTTATCTACGTGCAGCACCGGCTTCAGATGTATCATAGTTCCAAGAACTGCGGCTGCCTTTGAAACTCTGCCCCCTCTGTACAGGTGGAATAAATCATCTACCGTAAAATTGTGAACCACGTTTAACTTATGATCCTCCAGCCACTTCACCAGTTCTTCATACTCCATGCCCTGTTCCTTTAACTGGAGCGCCTTATGTACCAGAAGCCCCTCTCCTAATGAAGCACAGAGGGAATCAATGACCGCAATTTTCCTGTCCGGCATTTCCTCACGTAATTCTTCTGCTGCAATCCTGGCACTGTTATAGCTGCCGCTCAGACCGCTGGAGAAGGCGATATGAATAATATCTTTGCCATCATCCAGAAATTCCCGGAGTTCTTCTTTTGCTTCTTCCGGATTGACCTGGGAAGTAGTCGGCATGGAACCTGCCCGCATCTTTTTATAGAATTCCTTATAGTGCAGTTCGTGTTTCCTGTTATAAGTTTCGCCATCTATCATATAAGTCAAAGAAAGCATGCCTAAGCCATGCTCCTGGATATATGCCTCAGGTAAATCCGTGGTATTATCCGTCGTAATAATGTAATCTCTCATCTGCTTTCCTCCCACTAAAACTTTTTTTCATCATAACACTAATTGGGGTTTTATGCAAGAGCGTAAGAAAACACATAATTTATTCCAAAATTTATTGCATAAAGTGTCCCACAAGTTAATAGAATGTAGAAAAGTAATCATCGAGGGGGACTATGGATGGGTTCAAAGACAAAGATAGTAGTATTTAAAATGCGGGAACTGATTTACACAGGAATTTTTGTAACGCTGGGGATAATCCTGATCATACTCTTCATTTTTATGTTCACACCCAGAGACAAGGAAAAAGCCAAAGATGACCAACCAACACAAACGACTGCTGCTATGAAATATGTCGCCGGAGTCTATACCACTCCAATCACCCTGAATGACAATGCCATTGACGTCGAAGTCGTGGTAGACCAGGATCATATCAACTCTATCCGTTTGGTGAATTTAAGCGACACAGTAACGACGATGTATCCCCTTGTGCAGCCGGCACTTGAGGAAATCGCATCTCAGATATATGATACGCAGTCTACCGATGGCATTACATATTCTCAGGACAGTAAATATACTTCCCAGATATTGCTGGATGCCATTGACAGTGCTCTGGAAACAGCGCAGGTAAAAACGGAGGAAGAGTAATTTGGAGAAAACCGGGTATCTCTCTAAAAGCAGGTCTGCTTTTACTTTGAGATACCCGGTTTTCTTTTGTTATCTGACGCTGTTATTTATTATGATTATGTATTATAGAACTTCATTATTTTGTTACCGTTACAGTGCACTTTAATAATTTCCCGTCTACCCTCACTGTGATTTTGGAACTACCGGCTGAATTTCCTGTCACAACACCCTTGTCGGTAACCGTAGCAATCTTTCTCTTGGATGTATTCCATTTCTTTTTGGAATTGCTGCCTTTTACGATTATTCGCTTTGACTCTCCAACTTTTAAGTTCAATTTGGTTGGTGTCATCCTGGGATCAACAATTTTTATTCTGCATTTATCATTTGACCCATTTGCTTTTGCAGTTATGGTAACCCATCCTGCCCTGCGGGCCACTACTTTACCATTTCTATAAACCTTAGCCACCTTTGAGTTGGAGGTTATCCATTTAACATTGGAACCGCCGGCTTTGGAAGTTTTAAACAGGAATGTGGTACCAACCGCCATTTTCGTTGTTTTTCTCTTTATCTTGATATCTGGCTTAGGCTTAGGTGTTGGTGTTGGAGACGGATCCGGAGTGGATGGTACAACAGGTGCAGGATCAGCACTTCCTCCGCCCTGATACGGGCATACTCCGTTGGGATGCAGATGTGCGGGATTACCTCCGCAGTGGTAATGGTAATACCCCAATCCGCTTACATTGTTGTTGTCACGATGACCGCCATTGCCATCGGTTCTGCCGGAATGGGCAAATGCTGCGTTTGAAAAACAAAGCGCCAGACATAACGCTAAACATAGAATACGTCTGATTTTCTTCATAACTGCTCTTCCTCCCTTGTACTTTATCGTATCATTTGTGATGGCATTATGATAACATATTTTTACCTGAATTACCAGAGCATTTTCCAAACCCTATTAGAAACGAAAATTCTATTTTTTCAAATCAGTACCACCGGCTTAGCCGGTGGTTTGTTTTCCGCCCTATAAGGGCTCGTTTCCGGTACTGGAGTCTAAAGACTCATCGAAAGGTTCGCCAGCCGCAACGTCAGTTACCTGCTAAGCCCCTTGGGCTTATTTCTTTTTGCTTTTGTTTACTGGCTCACCCGTAAACGGGTCAATATACTCCTTCAAAGACATTTGATCATATTCCAAATCTTCCTTTAGTTGATTCCGTATATACTCTTCTATTTTTTTTGCATTTTTTCCTACTGTATCTACATAGTATCCTCTGCACCAAAAGTGTCTATTTCCATACTTATATTTGAGATTAGCATGTCTCTCATATATCATTAAGGTACTTTTTCCCTTTAAATACCCTACAAAATCTGACACACTTATCTTTGGCGGTATTTCTACTAACATATGAACATGATCTGGACAGATTTCTGCCTCCACAATATGCACTTCTTTGCGTTTGCATAACATACTTAAGATATTTGCAATATCCTTTTTCAACTCGCCATATATAATTTTTCTTCTATATTTCGGTGCAAAAACTATATGGTACTTACAATTCCACTTTGTGTGTGCTAAACTATTATTGTCCATTTGGACTACCTCCTTTGATTTATAAAACGGTTGGCGAACCTATTTTTATTATATCATTGGAGGTTTTTTACACAACGCTAAAGCTATTCCAACCACCCGCAGAGCAGGTGGTTTATTTGTTCTCCAAAGTTCCGTTTTTCGGATCAACGAAAAACTCCTCAATGGAGAACAGGGCCATGCCCTAACAAAAAAAGCCAGGAGGCATATTTCCTCCCGGCTCAAAAACTAATTCTTAAAATTCTACTGCTTTTCCATCATAGATACATCTGAACAATTGTTCCATCTGCTTAGGATCAATTGCTCTTGGATTGGAACCTGTACAAGCATCCCCTACTGCCAGTTCTGCAATTGCTGCAATCTTTTCATTGAATTCATCTTCTTTGATTCCAAACTCTTTTAACGTCTTCGGAATGCTGAATTCAACATTTAATGCATCGATCTTTGCACACAGTGCTTTCATTAATTCTTCGTCTGTATCACCTTTCAGATTGATTGATCTTGCGATCTCTGCATATCTCTTCAGTGCTGCTGCATCTTTTGCGTTATACTGAATGACATATGGAAGATACATTGCATTTGCAAGACCATGTGTAATATGACCTGTGCTGAATGCAGCACCTGTCTTGTGCGCCATGGAATGTACGATTCCAAGAAGTGCATTAGAGAATGCCATACCAGCCAGACATTGTCCGTAGTGCATCTGCTCTCTTGCAGCCATATCTCCTTTGTAAGACTCCGGAAGATAGTCATTTACCATTGCAATTGCTTTTAATGCAAGAGGATCTGTAAACGGTCCGTTTAATGTGGAAACATATGCTTCAATTGCATGAGTCAATGCATCCATACCGGTATATGCTGTTAAATGTGCAGGCATTGTTTCTGCTAGTTCAGGATCAACAATTGCTACGTCCGGTGTGATGTTGAAATCAGCCAGCGGATATTTAATTCCTTTTGCATAATCAGTAATAACGGAGAATGCGGTAACTTCGGTAGCCGTTCCGGATGTGGAAGGAATTGCCAGGAATTTAGCTTTCTGTCTTAACGTTGGGAATGAAAATGGCTGGATAATTGCTTCAAATGTAGTTTCAGGATATTCATAGAATACCCACATAGCTTTTGCTGCATCAATTGGAGAACCACCGCCCATTGCAATAATCCAGTCCGGCTCAAATTCTCTCATTGCTGCTGCACCCTTCATAACTGTTTCTACCGAAGGATCAGGCTCAACATTTTCAAATAATTTTACTTCTATTCCTGCTTCTTTTAAGTAAGAAGTCACTTTGTCAACAAATCCGAATTTCTTCATTGAACCGCCGCCCAGAACCAGGATTGCTTTCTTTCCATCCAGTTGTTTTAAAAATTCAAGGGAACCTTTTCCCCAGTATAAGTCTCTCGGTAATGTAAATCTGTTCATACGATAGTCCTCCATTATATTTTAAAATAGGTTAATATGTACTTGATTCGTTCTTATTATATCATTGTTAAATAATTAACGCAACCCCTATTAGAGGATATAATAAAAATTTTATAATATGATTTGAAAAATGGGGGTTAGTTGAGAAGGGGACGCTTTGTAAATGGAGATGGTGTACGGAAAGAGAAGGGGGCGGACCATGCCAGGCGTTTGGAAGGCTTACCGCAGAACTGGTATTTTCTAACCTTCCCGAAGCGCTTTTTGGCGGCACGCGGGCATTCGCTCCGAAATCCTGATGCATTTCGCAGCTCACTGCCCGCTTAGTATCCGATGGGAGCCAGTCGAATACTATCCGCCAAAAAACACTCCGGAAAGGTAAGTAAATGCACAGATCTGCTATACGCCTTCCAAACGCCTGCCATGGTCCGCCCCCTTCTCTTTCCGGGATGCAGTTTATTGATACAAAGCTGGTTTTCTCAGCAGGGTGAACCCCCCGGGTTTGTGGCATGCCAGACGTTATTGGCATAAAACATATAAAATGCATAAAGCATCTGAGCTTCTCACTGCAGCTTATTTCTTCATTCTGCTACACATATTTTTGGTTACAGCACTACAGCCAGTTAGGTCTATGAACAAGAAAGTAAGTATAATTTAATCTTATTTCACACATTTCACACTGAACTGCCGAAACACACTCTGCTGAATCCAAAATCGAACAGCCCGTCACAGCCCAGGGGTCTCCGCCATGCTTTGAAAACCAGCTTTGTGGCGACAACCTGAATCTCGGAAAGATGGGAGTGGGAAACTTGTATGGGCGGAGGAAGCGTAGAGCAGAGCTGAGTATTTACTTCTCTTTCCGTGCACCACCTCCATCTACAAAGCGTCCCCTTCCCAGCTAAACCCAAATCAATCAGCTGAAATATGATCCAGATTTTCCAGCCATATTCTTGCACTGGCATCGCTTGGCATTCTCAGATCGCCTCTTGGAGATACTGCCACAGATCCCACTTTCGGTCCATCGGGAAGACAGGATCTCTTGAATTGCTGCGAGAAGAATCTTCGGTAGAACGTTTTCATCCACTTTAAAATGGTTTCATCATCGTAGCTGCCGGCAAATGCCTTTTTCGCAATCCTGAATATTTTTGCAGGCTCATATCCGAACCGCAGTATATAATACAGGAAGAAATCATGCAGCTCATAAGGGCCTACCAGATCTTCTGTCTTCTGGGAAATTTCTCCATCCTTTGGCGGCAATAACTCAGGGCTTACCGGTGTATCCAGGACATCCAGCAGTGTACGGCTTAATACTTCATCTCCGCAGGTGTCTGCATAGTAGCGCACCAGATGCCTAACCAGCGTCTTGGGAACGGAAGCATTAACCCCATACATGGACATATGATCCCCATTGTAGGTTGCCCATCCAAGTGCCAGTTCTGACATATCCCCTGTGCCGATCACAAGGCCTCCGCACTGATTTGCAATATCCATCAGTACCTGGGTCCGCTCTCTCGCCTGGCTGTTTTCGTAGGTCACATCATGGGATTCTTTGTCGTGTCCGATATCCTCAAAATGCTGGTTTACCGCTTCCTTAATATCTACTTCCCGGAGTGTAGCCCCCAGTTTCCGGGTGAGATCACATGCATTGGTATATGTCCTGTCTGTTGTTCCAAAGCATGGCATGGTTACCGATATAATCTGGCTTCGTTCCATCCCCAGCATGTCAAACGCTTTAACCGTTACTAAAAGTGCCAGTGTGGAATCCAGACCACCGGAAATACCTACTACCGCAGATTTACAATTCGTATGTTTCAAACGTTTTTTCAGCCCCATTGCCTGAATGCACAGGATTTCTTCACAGCGTCTGTCTCGGTCAGCCTTGTCACTTGGTACGAAGGGACAGGGAGCAAAATTCCGGGTAAGCACTACTTCAACCGGCTGAAGGGAGAATGCGATCTTCTCATACTCATTCATTTTCTCTGCCATAAATGTAGTGTTTTTCCGGCGTTCACTACGCAGCCTTCGGATATCTATTTCTCCATATATTGTTTCATTTTGGAAACGCTTTGACTGGCTTAAGAGGGAGCCATTTTCTGCAATCAGGTTATGTCCTCCGAATACCAGATCCGTAGTAGACTCCCCTTCCCCTGCACTGGCATATACATATCCGCAGATAAGCCTTGCAGACTGTCCTCCAATTAAAGATTGGCGGTACTGGTCTTTACCTGTTGTCTCATCGCTTGCAGACAGGTTAACGATAATTGTGGCTCCCGCCAGTGCATGACCGGTACTTGGGGGATTGGGGGACCATAAGTCTTCACAGATTTCTGCTCCAATTCGCAGCCCTTCCATTTCCTTACAGCAGAAGATCTGCTTTGTACCAAAGGGAATAGGCATACCTTCGAACTCTACCCACTCTACTGCTTCGTTCCCCAATGCAAAATGGCGCATTTCATAGAACTCCCCATAGTTTGGCAAATGTCTCTTGGGTACCAGGCCAAGCAGCCTGCCATGGCTGATGACTGCAGCGACATTATAGAGTTTATTATCTTTTTCCCAGGGAAGTCCTACAAATATGATGGCATCTCTATCTGCCGAATGGAAAATAATCCGATGCAATTCATGCTTCGCTTCATCCAGCAGCGTTTCCTGCCAAAAAAGATCCCCACAGGTATATCCGGTAATACAAAGTTCTGGAAAAACAATAATTTTAGCTCCATTTACACATGCTTCATCAATCAGCCTGCATATTTCCGATGCGTTTATGATACAATCCGCTACTTTTATCTCCGGCGTAGCGGCAGCCACTTTTATAAATCCGTGATGCATCCCTGATCCCGCCCTTCTTCTTTCTCTGATTTACTGTTCCATACATCTCTTCTGACTATTTGCTTTTTTTGAGGATCTGCTTTAATTCCTCCACAGAAAATTCATAGTTTGTATTGCAGAAATGACAATTTACTTCAATTGGCTTTTCATCATCAATCATTTCCTGAATATCTTTTTTTCCAATGCTGATAATCGCTTTTTCCACTCTGTGTTTTGTACAGTTACAGCAGAAGCTGGTCGGTACCTTGTCCGTGATCTGTACGCCGAAATCTCCCAGCAGTTTATCCAGGATCATCTCAGGCGTATCTCCTGTATCCAGCATTGAAGTAACGCTCGTCACCTCTGAGAGCTTTTTTTCCAATGCATCAATGACTGCATCATCTGTAAACGGCATTAACTGGATGATGAATCCTCCTGCCTGTTTTACCGTATTGTCATGTTCCATTAAAACTCCTAATCCAACCGATGACGGCACCTGTTCGGATGTGGCGAAATAATAAGTCAGGTCTTCTGCAATTTCACTGGTCTGCAAAACAGTCTGGCCCACATATGGCTCTTTTAATCCCATATCCTTGATTACCTGAAGTAATCCTACTCCTACAGCGCCCGCCACGTCTAATTTACCTTTTGCGTTAGGCGGAAGCATCACATCCGGTTTACCAACGTAGCCTTTTACATTTGCTTTGCTGTCTGCCGTTACCGTAATTCCGTTTATCGGACCTCCCGCCTTTATCTGAAGGGTCAGGATATCCTTTTCCCCTTTCATCATGGTTCCCATCATCGCCCCTGCAGTTAACAGTCTGCCCAGTGCCGCCGTAGCTACCGGACTCGTGTTGTGGACACTCCTTGCCTTCTCAACTAAGTCCCTTGTAGTTGCTGCAAATGCCCTGATTTGATTATCCGCTGCAGTAGCTCTTACAATATAATCTGCCATTTCCATACTCCTTATTCCTGCTGTTATCACAGCAATTTATAAATTCATGTTGTCGGGTATATCATCCTTGCTGTTCCTATTTGATTGCCTTTTATTTTAGTTAGCTGTTGATTTTGGCTAGGTTTTTATTTTCGCTTGCCCTTTTCCCTGGCAATCACATAAATACGCTCACTGTCATCACGGGGCTGTTCCCGTGTAAATGCATCATAAGCGCATATGTACTCCATTCCCGCATCAGTCAGTAACTGCTTCACGGTTTCCAGCTCATAAGCCTTCTGGTAATGGGTTTCTTCGTACTTTTCATAGAGCCCGGATTCTTGCCTTATGAATAGTGTTAAGTCGTATTCATTCATCCGGTCTTCTTCATAATAGCTGTTTTCCCAGATAAAACTTCCTTCTTCCCTGTTTTCGGCAATCGTAGTATCCCCCATCAGACAGCTGTATTTATATATGGTATTTAAATCAAATATAAAAATCCCACCCGGATCCAGATAATTATTTACCAACTGAAACACCCTGGTTAGTTCCTCTTCCGATAAAATGTAATTCATGGAATCACAGATGCTGACCACTGCCTTTACCGTTCCATAGAGTTCAAAATCTCTCATATCCTGCAATAGATAAAGAATATCCAGCCCGGATTTTGATTTTTTATCCATGGCTATTTCCAGCATTTCTGAGGAATTATCTACACCAATCATATCATAGCCTTTTGCTGCCAGTTCCTCTGTCAGGCTTCCTGTGCCACAGCCCAGATCCAGTACCAGGCCATCTTCTATCCGGTACTCCTTAAGAAGTGAGACCAGATAGCCGCTCCACTGCTCATAGGGCACATTGTCCATAAACAGGTCATAGACCGACGCAAAACTTGTATATGCATCCATTTCTTTCACCCCTTATTCTCTTTCCTTATCCAAAGTATAAAAATAACCGGGCAATCTGCATTGGTTGCCCCTACACATTTTACCCGATTATCGGTTAACTTTCACAGCATTGATCATGCCATAAATAGATATGCACATACAGTCCATAAATCAAAACACACACTTTGGTATAGTTTTTTTAACTTTTGAATGATAAGCTAGCTTACAATTTTTCCAAGTACACCAAATGATAATATAGTCATAATAACACTTGCCAGGGCAATGCCCAGTATAATTGCCGGAAATGCTTTTTTAAATTTAATGCCCAGTAAAGAAGCTATTAATGCTCCTGTCCATGCGCCGGTTCCCGGTAAGGGAATTCCAACGAAAAGAACCAGACCCCAAAACTCGTATTTTTCTATTTTATCTTTCTTCCCAAGCGCTTTTCCTTCAAGCTTGTCCACCAGTGGCTTAAACAGCTTCGTCTGCTTCATCCAGTTAAAAATCGGTGTAATGAGAAGTAAAATAAATGGAATTGGAATGATATTACCTGCTACGCACAGCCAGATCGATCTCCACATATCCAGCTTTAACAGTGATGCTGCCAATAATCCGCCCCTCAGTTCCAGAATGGGAATCATGGAAATAATAAAAACAATTGCTTCTCTGGATACTACACCGGACAGATTGGTGGTAAACCATTGTACTAAAGATTCCATATATTAGTTCTCCTTCATGTATTCTTTGAAAAATCCAATAAGAGCATCCATCTCCTCATCGGTACCGATCGTAATACGCAGGTAATTGTCGATACGCGGACGATTGAAATATCTTACGTAGATATGTTTCAGTTTCAATGCCTGGAACAAATCTCTCGCCCAGTACTTTTCATGGGTTACAAACAGGAAGTTCGCCTGGGAGTCTGCAAAATGGAATCCCAGTTCTTTCATCTCCACTTTCACCCGTTCCCTGGTGGCAATAATCTTCCCAGTGACTTCCCGGAAATATACCTCATTCTTTAACACTTCGGCTCCGATTTCCAGTGACGGACGGTTCATGGTATAAGAATTAAAGGAATATTTTACATCATTTAAATATTTAATCAGTGTTTTATTTCCCATGGCATAGCCTATGCGGATTCCAGCCATGGAACGGGATTTGGAATAGGTCTGTACTACCAGAAGATTCTCATATTTGTCAATGAGAGAAAGTGCCGAAACACCTCCAAAATCTATATAGGCTTCATCAATGATCACAATTACATCTGCGTTCCTGCGGATAATATCTTCTATGTCTGCAAGATCCTGTAAAATACCGGTTGGGGCATTCGGATTTGGAATTACAATTCCGCCGTTTGGCTGCTCATAATCCTTTTTCTCAATCTCAAAATGTGCATTCAAAGGCTGGCATTTATACGGAATGCGAAGCAGGTCCGCCCAGACATCGTAAAAGGAATATGTAATATCGGGAAATAAAATCGGCTGCCTGGAATTAAAGAATGTCATAAATGCCATTGCCAGTACATCGTCTGATCCTACTCCCACAAATACCTGGTCTTTATCTAAATGATAATAATCAGCAAGTGCGGAAACTAATACATCCGCAGAGGGATCCGGATACAGACGCAGTTCCTCCGGGTTTAATTCCGCCATCATCCTGGCTGCTTCCGGTGCAGGCGGATAAGGATTTTCATTGGTATTCAGTTTAATCATATCCGGCTGGTTTGGCTGTTCCCCCGGCGTATAAGGTATTACTTTTCTGATGTTCATCTCCCAAGCTTTCATACGTTCCTCCCGAAAAATTCCTGTGCAAGTTTTTCAAAATAAGGCAAAGCATTGACTATGGTATCCAATGATACGCAGTATGCGATCCGCACATATCCCGGACACGCAAAACTGCTTCCCGGCACAATCAGTATGTGGTATTTCTTAGCGGCTTCTACAAAAACCTTTTCATCTTCTACCGGTGATTTTACAAACAGATAAAAAGCACCTTCCGGCTTAATGCAGGAAAAGCCGAATTTTTTCAAGCCATCATAAAGTGTCCGGCGGTTTTTGTCATAAAA
>NZ_JNGB01000060.1:0-12923 GCF_001029355.1 Robinsoniella sp. RHS | reverse complement strand
GATATATATAACCGTATAATCATTTTTGATCTCCGGAGCTGCTGAAAGCGGTACATCCTCGTCTTCTATGCTGATCGTTTCCTGTTCAGAATCCGTCTCAGGGGAATCCGCCAGCGGAACCTGCTCATCCGGGATGTCTACCGTATTCTCATTTGCAGCTGGCTGATTATTTTCATCCGGTGCTGCCTGTTGGTTGTTTTCACCATTATTAGGAGTATTATTTGCGTTGTTATCCACTGTATTATTTGGTGTGGTATTTGGCGGTGTAGTTGCCGGAGTATTATTTGCTGCAGGAGTTGTTGGCGCAGCAGGTGTATTATTATCCGGATTGTTATTTGGTGCTTCCGTCGCCGGTGGATTTGTCTGAGGCTCCGTCTGCTGTACATCGGATTGATTGGATGTATAAATAAACTGAATCTCAGAATTTTTATCTGACAAAACCACAGATTTTGACTTTTGGTCTGCCGTGTAGCCGCTGATCAGCAATGCTGTTTCTGTTATTTTATTTCCATTCTCACCCATAGTAACCTTAGTGGTTGCAAGCTGATTTCCATTTGTGTCTACATATTTAACTGCGTATTCTACTCCACTTACTACCGGAATATATTTAGCGACATAGATTTTTTTCCCGGTTACCGGTGTTCCGGCTTCCTGGGGTTCCTCGCTCCATTCTTTAAAGACATATCCTGTTTCCGGGATGGCATAGGGACTATTTGGGAATCCCTCACCATATGGGATATTATAAACGACTTTCTTTCCATCACCCTCACTTAAGGTTCCGTGAGAACCCCCTCGAAAAACAACCTCATAGTTTTTTGCTGCTTCTGCAGAAAGTACCGGCACTGCCAAAAATATCATAAGAAAGCACATTATCAACATACTTATTTTTTTCATTTATGACTCCTCTCCTTTCTGATTCTTTTTCCGTCTGCCTGCAGCTATAAATATCATTACGCATACACAGGCACCCATCGTCCCTGCAAGCAGAAAAATCGGCGTATCATCACCAGTTTTTACTTTATTTGTTGTTTGATTTGTACCGCTGCTGCCATTGGAATTCCCATTGCTGCTGTTATTATTGTTATTATTATTTGAATTACCCGGATTTTTATTTGTGGTCGGCTCTGTCTGGTCGGCAGAATCATCATGTGCCACACGGAACGTAAATTGGATGACCCCCTCTGTTTCCTGGTAGCTGTTATCCATGGAGTCCCCATCCACATAGACTTCCATATCTATATCCGTTGATTCCCCTTTTCCAAGGCTTTCTAACAGGAAATTCTCTCCCATATAACCTTCCCCAAAGCTTTCCAGCCCACCGATTTTTCCTTTATAGAACTGTTCCCCGTCTTTTTTCAGGGTAATTTCAAATACCGCCCCGCCTGCTCCCATTTCACGAAGCACCTGAGCACTCATGTAAAATTTCATCTGTTCATAGTCATCATTTGTCAGCGTAATTTTCTGAGTTCTCGTCTCCCCGGGCATCATATTTTTAAAATTATCAAACAGATCATTGCTTCCGTTTAAAAATACAAATTCTTTGGCATCACCATCAAAAGTAACATTTGTATCACTGTCAGCGAATACCACCATATTCATTTGTAAAAGCAATGTCAGTATAATGAAAAAACTAAATATTTTCTTTTTCATATTTTCACCCACCGCATATTGCAGAACCGCCTGCAATACTGCCACTATAAAACATGTTGAAAGAATCATGATGTGGCATCCTTTCTGCTTTAAATTTTTCTTTCAACACTTACCTCCTGTTAATATTCGCTTCTATTCTTCCTCTACTTCCTGCAGAACTCCGTTTTCATCAATTTTAACTTCTAATCCCCATTCTGACAGCATGGCATCTGCTGCCCCGATTACCTGGATCGCATCTGCCTCCACATCAAAAGCGATGGAAAGTCCGGTATATAAATTTTGTTCTTTGCTTGGGATGTTGGCAATTTGGATAAAATCCATTATCTTCGATGTAGACTCTTTTTCATTCAGGGGTTTGCGGTAGTAAAAGTACATTTCTTCACCATTTTCATCGTCAGCCTGAATAATCCAGTCATCCTTTTGATTCGTTATAATTGAAATGTAATTTGCGTCAGCTTCCGGATTTTTCTCACCGCTGCGGTCTTCCCAGCTCTTATGCAGTGTTACTCTTAAGTACAAAGGGTTATCTTTAATATTATCTACATAAATGGCCTCCGGAATTTTATCTCCAGGCATCCCTGTAATATTCTTGATATCGCCTTCCTTTATTTCTTTTCCGCCATTTGCCGTTTCTTCCATAAGCTGTATTCCAATATTTCCGGCACTGATTTTATTTTTAGAAGTTGTTTCTGCCTGAAAGGATGCCATTGTCCCGCTTATCAAAGTCGCCGCTAAAAGCACAGCCGCCGCGCCGATTATCATGAATTTTTTCTTTTTCATAGCTATTTTCCTTCCTTGTATATACTGGTACTGCGTTGCATAAATAACTGTGATACAGCACCCGCTATCCACAGTTATTTATGCAATGCAGTACTTGCATTTAATGATACTGATGCACTTTATAATTAGATTATAATGGATTTTTGTCACACTTTAGTCACACGGAATCATTTTCATAAAATATATTGTATTTACATCTGAGCATTGCTATAATAAGCATTATTACAGCAAACTGAGAGGGAGGTATTTCTATGTATCCCTGCAAACTTCATAAATATGCCTTTCTGATGATACTGCTTTTATTCAGTATCTTTTTATCAGCCTGCGGCAAATCAGACGATCGGGAGCACGTTGTCTCCAAGGGTTCCTCCGGGTCTGGTATCAGTTCCACGGGTTCCCGCCCGAATACGCCAAAGGTTCTGACTCCAAAAGCTGCCGGAACAACGGTACAGACTGATGCGTACGCTTCCATTGATACATCCAGCCTGTCAGAAGGCTATTTTATGGTAAAGTACCTGGGCAATGCATCCAAAGTGAAGCTGCGGGTGAAAGCTTCCGATAATTCTACTAATGACTATAATATTAAAAACACCGGAAAATATGAGGTTTTCCCCCTGTCCCAGGGAAACGGGAGCTATGAAATTATGGTTTGTGAACAGCTGGCCAATGATAAATACGCTATCGTAAGCTCTTTATCCGCAGATGTAACATTAACAAATGAATTCGGTCCCTTTCTGTATCCGAACCAATATGTCAATTTTACAGCTGATTCCCAGTCCGTAAAAAAGGCAGCTGAACTCGTAAAGGGAGCTTCAACAGATCTGGATGCCATTACCTCTGTATACAATTTTACCATCGATAACATTACTTATGATACGGATAAGGCAGAAAGCGTACAGTTTGATTACATTCCCAATGTGGATGATACTCTGACAACCAAAAAAGGAATCTGCTTTGACTACGCTTCTCTTATGGGATGTATGCTGCGTTCCCAGGGCATTCCCACCAAAATTGAAACCGGATATTCCGGTGAAGTTGTCCATGCCTGGATCAGTGTCTATACAAAGGAGGAGGGCTGGATTGATGACATTATTCAATTCGACGGCAAAAGCTGGTCACTCATGGATCCAACCTTCGCAGCCAGTGGCAAAAACAGCAAGAAAATCCAAAAATACATTGGAGACGCAAAGAACTATACCACTAAACATACCTATTAATAGATATTTAAATTTGCGTTTTGAAAGGAGTTCTTATGGCAAAACAAGCCAACAAACCATTATCCAATACTGAAATATCCTTTTTCTGTAATCAAATGGCAATGATTCTCCAGTCGGGTATTTCTTCTATTGAAGGCATCTCTATCATGCTGGAAGATAACGTCAGTCCGGATGGAAAGATTGTTTTGGAATCTATTTATCACACGCTAGAAGAAACAGGGAACTTCCATGCTGCGGTATCAGACTGCGGAGTTTTTCCTAAATATTTTACAGATATGGTTGAAATCGGCGAACAATCAGGCCGGCTTGACGATGTCATGTCCTCTTTAGCCCAATATTATGAGCGGGAGGAGAATATCGCTAAAGGAATTAAAGGTGCTATTACATATCCCTGCATTATGATCGGGCTTCTGTTATTTATAGTAGTGATCCTCATTGTGAAAGTACTGCCTGTCTTTAATCAGGTTTACATTGAGCTGGGCAGCCAGCTGACGGGATTTTCCAAAAGCCTGCTGAACCTTGGAAACATGCTCAGCCATTATGCAGTGCCCGTAATTATCGTTTTCGCAGCTTTTACGGCTTTCTTATTTTTCAATGGTTCTAAGATTCGTTTTTCCAAAACTCTTCAGCATAAGATAGCCCAGGGTCGATTTGCCAGCGGAATGTTTCTTACACTGAGCAGCGGTCTGGACATCGAGCAGAGTCTTACCATGACCTCTAAGCTGGTTGATAACCAGGATTTACAGGAAAAGATTAAAAAGTGTCAGACTTCCATGGAAGAAGGCGAAAGCTTTTCACATGCAGTAACCAGTTCCGAACTTTTCCAGGGGGTATATGCCCGCATGATCGCAGTGGGATTTAAAACCGGCAACGTAGACGAAGTTATGAAGAAAGTAGCTGATCAGTATGAAGAAGAAGTCGACAATCGGATCGAAAGATTGATCTCTATCCTGGAACCTTCCCTGGTAGTTGCACTATCTATAATTGTGGGTGTTATTCTGCTCTCTGTTATGCTTCCGCTTATGGGCATTATGTCCAGTATCGGACCGCTTTAGGAGGTATTTCTATGAACCGTTTTCACCAGTTACCTTTTCATCGAAGAATAAGAGCCGGTTTCCTGGTTTCACTCTGTACCTTCGGACTTGTTATGATTTTATTCCTATATGGAATCGGCAATATCTCTGCCACAACCGACGCTGAACAGCAGAGAACCCTTGCCGATGCCCTAAGACGGTGTGCCGTACAGAACTATGCCCTGACAGGCTCCTATCCGGATACCCTGGAAGACCTTTTGGCACACTATGCCGTCGCATATGATGATGATAAATTTATTATTCATTATGAACCTTTTGGCTCTAATATTATGCCTGACATTACCATTATTAAGAAATAGGAGGCCACCTTATGAAGAATTTCCGGTCAAAGGAACACTTTGTTGATATCGTTTTTACCCTGTCACTGTTCTGCGTATTTGCAGCTTCAGCGCTGCTTGTGGTTCTGATCGGTTCTAATGTTTATCGTTCTACTGCCGGGCAAATGGCAGAGAATAATTCTTCCCATACTGCACTCTCTTATATTTCTGAAAAAATCCGGCAGGCGGACGGTATTGGTGATATTACCATTACCAGACTGTCAGGCACCGATGCCCTGGCTCTTACAGACCAATATGACGGGCAGGACTACATAACTTATATTTATGAGGATCAAAATGAGTTAAAAGAACTATTTGCAAAAGCAGACACTTCCGTATCTGTTGAATCCGGCCAGTCCATTACAGATATCACCTCCCTTAAAATGGAAGAAGTGAGGGAAGGGCTTTATCATTTTACCGTTTCTACAGAGGAAGGGAATGGTATTGACCTCTATATCCACCCCAGAAGTGACATTAAAGACATTGAATAAGAAAGAAGGATTCCAATATGAAAAAGAACACTCCTTCCAAATCAAGTTTATTTTTAATCGAATTGATTATAGCCATACTGTTTTTTACCGTTGCAAGCGGTATCTGCATTCAGCTGTTTTCAAAATCTTTTTTGCTGAGCCAGAGTTCAAAAAATTTGAGTACATCTTCCCGACTGGTATCAAATACAGCCGAAGTACTGGAAAGCTGTAACGGTTCCCTGTCAGAAGTGCAGTCTTTGTTTCCGGAAAGTGTCACTGATGGGGATTCCATAATCTTTTATTATGATACAGCCTGGGAAAAATGCAGTGAATCAGATAGTAAGTTTACTCTCATCGCTACAGTTACCGGGGACTCCCGTAAAAAGGACGTCTCCATCTCATCATTTGAAACTGATAAACCGGAAAAACTGCTGTATTCTCTTGCAGCCCAAATAAATATTCCTCATACTCTTGAGTAATAGAAAGGCCGTTTATGATGAAAAAGAAAAAGAAACATACTTTTTTAAATATCGGAACTTCTTCCATTCTGCTTGTATTTGTGCTTTTATGCCTGGTAACATTTGCTGTTCTTTCAATCGTTAACGCCAACATGGATTATCAATTGAGCAAGAAGAATGCCGAGCATACCAGTGCCTATTATAAGGCGGACCAAAAGGCCAAGCAGATACTGTCTGAAATTGATGACATTTTATATTCCGAGTACAGATCGCAGACTTTTTCCGACCCACAATCTTATTATACCCGAATAATAAAGGTACTCTCAGACAAGGATACATATACCTTTGACCAGGATCGTCCGTCACCTGAATTACATTATGCGGTACCAATTACGGATGATCAGATGTTAAAGGTAACTCTGGAGCTTAATTTCCCAACACAGTCGGGAGAGCGCTTCTATCGCATTATAACCTGGAACAGCGAATCTGATGGCAGTTGGGCACCGGAAAGTAATGTACCTGTATTCAACGGATCTTTTGAATCTGAATTTTAGGAGGAACTTTAATGGAAATAAATGAACTATTGGAACATGCGGTAAAAGCCTTGGCATCAGACGTTTTTATTGTAGCCGGGCTTCCCCTGTCCTATAAAGTCAATGGCACTATGGTACATGATGACTCAGACAAACTTATGCCTAATGATACCGAAAATATTATAACGGAAATTTATCAACTGGCCGGAAACAGATCTATGCAGATTTTGCTGGATAAAGGCGATGACGATTTTTCATTTTCCATTACCGGCCTGTCCCGATTTCGAATCAATGCATACCGTCAGCGTGGTTCCCTGTCTGCCGTAATCAGAATTGTGCGGTTTAATCTTCCTGATCCCCAGGAATTTGGCATTGGTAATAATATACTGCGGCTTGCAGACTTTAACAAGGGTCTGGTTCTGGTTACCGGACCTGCGGGAAGCGGAAAATCAACCACTCTTGCCTGCCTGATTGATGCCATCAACTCTTCCAAAGAACGTCATATCATTACACTGGAAGATCCCCTGGAGCATTTGCACCGCCATAAAAAAAGTATAGTAAGCCAGCGGGAGATTAACACAGATACCGAAAGTTATCTGGTAGCCCTGCGTGCCGCCCTTCGCCAAAGCCCCGATGTTATTCTGCTGGGCGAAATGCGTGACTTTGAAACAATACAGGTTGCCATGACCGCAGCTGAAACAGGTCATCTGGTATTTTCCACCCTCCATACTATAGGCGCTGTGAATACAGTGGGAAGAATTATTGATGTTTTCCCTCCAAGCCAGCAGACCCAGATTACCGTTCAATTATCCATGGCGTTACAGGCAGTAGTATCCCAGCAGCTGGTTCCCTCCGTTAGCGGGAAACTTATCCCTGCTTTTGAAGTTTTAACATTAACTCCGGCAATCCGGAATATGATCCGTGAGAATAAAATCCCCCAGATTGACGGAACTTTATATTCTTCTTCCTCGGATACAATGTTCTCCATGGATGCCAGTCTGGTCAGCCTTTGCAAAAAGGGGCTGATTACATCCAAAACCGCCTTAGAATATGCAGTAAAACCAGATATGATGCAGCGTAAATTGTAGGCTGCTGTCCAATTGACATACTTACCTTACCTCGCTGCTACTGTACTTTTTGCTATACTGTTTGTTTTACTGTTCTGCTTCTTTTACTGTACTGCTTCATTTACTGTACTGCTTCTTTTGCTATACTGTTTCTTTTACTGTTCTGTTTCTTTTACTGTTATGTTTCTTTTACTGTACTGCTTCTTTTACTGTGCTGTTTCTATCACTGTATTGCTTTTTTTACTTGACATTTTTCTGATAACGCTGATACTGCTTTGGCGTCATCTCTGTAAACTTCTTAAAATGATTGCAGAATGAGGCTGCGTCCTTAAACCCACAGGAATACGCAGTCTCTGTAATACTGTACTTCATCGTTTCCAGCATATTCATCGCTGTCTTCAACCGAAATTGAATTAAAAACTGCTTTGGCGCACACTGCTCTACATCCATAAAGATCCTATACAGATATGTCCGGTCAATCCCCACGTACTTTGCTATATCGCTGATTTTAATGGGATAGCCATAGTTATGACAGATATAATCCACTGCTTTCTGGAAATATTGCTGCTCATAGCTTTCCTTTGGCTCATCCGACTCCCGTACCATAAGTGCCATTACCTGATAAAACATTCCGGTAAGTTCAAACTCATCTTCTTCATGCTCCAAAAATATCTGTGCTAATTTTTGCATTCTTTCTATAAATAAATCTGTCTGCTCCGGCTGAAATGTCAGTTTATGCCCCTGAAATCCCGTTCTTTTTAAGATTCTCTTTGCCTCATAACCGTCAAAAGCAACCCAGGCATATTCCCATGGTTCCTGATCGTCCGCCCTGTACAGGGTCATTTCGTTTGGGTAAATCAGAAATACATCTCCCATCTTTAGATGCATTTTCTGACCTCCTGTTTCATAGGTCCCTTTTCCCTTCACTACCACATGCATCAGATAATGCGGGCGTAATGCCGGTCCAAAAAAATGACCGGATTCACATTTCTCCCTCCCCGCATAAAATACCGACAAGGATTTTGAATACCTGCTTTCCATAGCATCTCCTTCCTATTACTTTTCAACAAATCAACAATTTTTACGAAACAATTTGGATAGTCTGCCCATATGATTTATTATATAATAAATTACAACAGATAACAAATATTATCCACATAAAACCAGGAGGTCCTATATGATTAAAATAACATTTATGGGTGCCGGAAGCACTATATTTGCAAGAAATGTACTGGGTGACTGTATGTGCACCCCTGCTTTATGCGAAAGTGAAATCGCACTCTATGACATCGACAGACAGCGCCTTGAAGATTCTGAGATTATTTTACAGGCAATCAACAAAAACGTAAATGAAGGACGAGCTACTATTAAAACTTATTTAGGAGTGGAAAATCGAAAAGACGCCCTTCGTAATGCTAATTTTGTTGTTAATGCAATACAGGTTGGCGGATATGATCCATGTACTATAACTGATTTTGAAATCCCTAAAAAATATGGTTTAAGACAGACTATTGCGGATACACTGGGAATCGGCGGTATTATGAGAGCTCTGCGTACCATTCCGGTTATGGCTGATTTCGCCAGAGACATGGAAGAAGTATGCCCTGATACACTTTTTATGAATTACACCAATCCTATGGCGATGTTAACAGGATATATGCAGCGTTATACAAAAATCAAAACCGTAGGACTTTGCCACAGCGTTCAAAAATGCTCAGAGGATCTTATGAAAGCACTTGGCATGGAAGATAAACTGGATGACAGACGTGAACTCATCGCTGGTATCAACCATATGGGATGGCTTCTGGAGCTCCGTGATAAAGACGGAAATGATTTATATCCGGAAATTCGTGAACGGGCTGCTAAGAAAAATGCGGAAGAAAAGCATAATGACATGGTTCGTTATGAATATATTAAAACTTTAGGATATTACTGTACAGAGTCCAGCGAGCACAACTCCGAGTACAACTCTTTCTTCATCAAATCCAAATATCCGGAAATGATTGAAGAATACAATATTCCTTTAGATGAATATCCAAGAAGATGTATCAAACAGATCGCTGAATGGGAAAGTGAAAAGGCTTCTATTTTAAAGGATGGCAAGATCACCCACGAACGTTCTCTGGAATACGCTTCTTACATCATGGAAGCTGTAGTTACGAACAAACCATATAAAATAGGCGGTAACGTATTAAATACTGGCTTAATCGATAATCTTCCTGCAGATGCATGCGTAGAGGTCCCATGTCTGGTTGACGGAAGTGGAGTAACACCTTGCCATGTCGGACGCCTGCCGGTTCAGTTAGCCGCTATGAATATGACCAATATTAATCCTCAGCTTCTGACCATCGAAGCAGCCGTTACAAAAGACCGTAGCCACATTTATCAGGCAGCCATGATGGATCCACATACCGGTGCTGAACTTAATATTACTGACATCAAAAAGATGTGTGATGAATTAATCGAAGCTCATGGAGATTATATGAAAGATTTCCAGTAATAATTAAAAATCGGGGGCGTGCAGATTGTTGAAATAAATTTCCACCCCCCTTTCTTCGGCAGGGGACACCTTGAATGCATACTTCAAGAGGTCCCCTGCTTATTTCAATACTTTTTACTGACTTTATTCATCATAATGACAGATACGACTACAGCATGAAATAAAATATATCTACATTTGTTTCTGAAACTCATCAATAGTATTAGTTACTGCTGCTATTTTAATCCACCCGGATAATCTTTCCACATCCTTCTCCGATATAATCCTCTGCCGCAGATCGTCTGAAACAGTTCCTTTTATATTCAAAAATTCCACGATAGCTTCCGCCTTCCCCTGGGATAGCCCAAGCTCTATTCCCTGGGAAATCCCATCATCTACTAACATTTGCCCTAATCTTGTCATATTCATTACCCCCTTAATTTCATCCATCTCTTCATTTTTCAAAAATTTCTCTGCCAATGCATAAATAACCGCTTGTATCTTTTGGGACTCTTCTGCTCTTAAACAAATCTCTTTACTGACAATCTGGAGCGCATTTTTAATCCGGTCCTTCATTGGTATTTTTCCCTGCATCAATGGAGTCAGCGCCAAGGCAACCAGTTCCTGCCTTTCTATAGGCTTTCCACATTTCTGCTTTTTCAAGAGTTTTTTTATGATCCGGTCTGCATTCTTATTCTGCATAATAATAGGGATTACCCGATAGGTATTAATGCCTTCCGTAAATTGATATTGTGGATTCTTAATCTTTCCGGAAAACAAAACGTAAGTCACAACCGGCACTTTATTCTCCTGGCTGGTTAATGCCTCATAAACCCGAAACCTTTTTAAATCCGTAATTCCTCCATTAGTTGACTGAAACTCAAAATGTTTCCAGGTTCCGTCCTCCATAATCAGATTCATATCTTCATACAGCCTTTTTATCTCCATATGTATTTCCTCTGTTGGTGCAATCATCTTCACCTTTCCTTTAATCCCCAAATAAGGGAGCAGCTCATCTGCAAAAAAACGTACCATTGTTTTCATTACTGAATCTTCAATCTGATTAGCACCGGTCTGCTTTTGCTTCACATCCTGCATATAACCTCACTTTCTATACTCCTATGCAGAAATCTACCTATTTCAAAAACAGAGCATAGCAGAAATTGCTCCAAACTATAAGATAATGGTTTTCCTATTGACATACTATAATTGAATTTCGCTTTGAAAATAAGCGTGGAATTAAATAAGAAATTAAAACTAAGAACTTAATAATAAATATAAATACATAATTAAAAAATAGATAAATTTGTGCACTGAACCATTATCTTATTTAGATAATAGCAAACTAATGCTTTGCTGTCAATAACTATTCTGCTGCCAGCCGACAGAATCCTTGCAATCCCCCAATCTCCATCCCTCTGACTTTGGGGGATCGCAGCTAATCGTCCTTTTCTTTAAGTTGACGCAATTCCCCCGCTATATTATAATAAACATACAGTTAAATAGAGGAGGGGATTACATGGAATTACAGGTTGGTTATACCGACTCTGCCAACTACAAGTGTCTGGAAGACCTGCAGCGTGACTATGTTGATTTGTACCTGAGCTATTGTGGGATTGAGAACTGTGAAGCCGGATTTGGCTTTGGACCGCAGAAGCGTACGGAATATGTGATACATGTCATTACCAAGGGCAAAGGCTTTTTTCAAGTGGGCAAAGAAATATATCCTCTGGTAAAGGATCAGGCTTTTTTAATTATACCTGGTGTAGAATGCTATTACGAGGCTGATAAAGAAGATCCCTGGTCTTATATTTGGATAGGATTTAACGGTTTGAAATCCTATGAATGCATTGCAAATGCCGGTTTTTCAAAAGAAGAACCAACTATCTCACTAAATTGTACGGACAAGCTGATTACCTGTATTTCAAAAATGCTGGATGCACGTCAGCTTACTTACGCAAATGAACTAAAGCGGGGCAGTTTATTGATGCAGTTTATGGCTATTATAATCGAAGACTATTCCCTTCGGGATCAGGAACATATTAACTACGATTACTCGGGAGCTGTCTACGTAAAACATGCTATTAATTTCATGTCCCATAACTACTCAAAAAAGATAAAAATAAACGACCTGGCTAATTATATCGGAATTAACCGAAGCTATCTTACCAATAGTTTTAAAAAAGCAATGGGTGTCTCACCACAGGAATTCCTGGTCAGCCTTCGCATGAATAAAGCGGCTTCTCTCCTACAAAAAACTACTTTACCCATCAGTACGATTGCGATCCAGGTAGGCTATGACGACCCATTGGCTTTTTCCAAAATATTTAAACAAAAATACAGCGTCAGTCCAAAAGCTTTTCGGGAAATTCCGGAACATCTTGTAACGCTGGAGAAAAAAAATGATTACGTAAATGTACGATCATTGTAAACCGGGATAAACTTCAGATTGTAAAAGGGGGCGTTTTTATGCGTCCCCTTTTGTAATTCTCTATTATAATTTACCACCGGAGGTTGCAATACCTTCGATGAACTGTTTCTGAAATATTACATAAATAACGATCATCGGCAGACAGGCAATCAGAGACGCTGCCATCAGTTCCGGGAATTTCGTTACATACTGCCCCTGCATTTTCGCCAGCGCTGCAGACAGGGTAAGCATGTTCTTGTCTGTATTTACAATCATTGGCCACATCAGGTCTTTAAATGCAAATACTGCTGTGAAGATACCCAGTGCAACCATCGCTGACCTTGTCAGCGGAGCCATAATAAACAGGAATGTCTGTCCTATATTACAACCATCCAGTCTGGCTGCCTCTTCCAGGTCATTTGGCAGACCCATGTATCCCTGTCTTAAC
>NZ_JNGB01000006.1:0-91975 GCF_001029355.1 Robinsoniella sp. RHS | reverse complement strand
TCACCGCTACACTAGGAATTCCACTTACCTCTCCTGCACTCCAGCCTGACAGTTTCCAATGCAGTCCAGGGGTTGAGCCCCTGCCTTTCACACCAGACTTGCCATGCCGTCTACGCTCCCTTTACACCCAGTAAATCCGGATAACGCTTGCCCCCTACGTATTACCGCGGCTGCTGGCACGTAGTTAGCCGGGGCTTCTTAGTCAGGTACCGTCATTTTCTTCCCTGCTGATAGAAGTTTACATACCGAAATACTTCTTCCTTCACGCGGCGTCGCTGCATCAGGGTTTCCCCCATTGTGCAATATTCCCCACTGCTGCCTCCCGTAGGAGTTTGGGCCGTGTCTCAGTCCCAATGTGGCCGTTCACCCTCTCAGGCCGGCTACTGATCGTCGCCTTGGTAAGCCGTTACCTTACCAACTAGCTAATCAGACGCGGGTCCATCTCATACCACCGGAGTTTTTCACACTGTGCCATGCAGCACTGTGCGCTTATGCGGTATTAGCAGACATTTCTGTCTGTTATCCCCCTGTATGAGGCAGGTCACCCACGCGTTACTCACCCGTCCGCCGCTCAGTCATTAAAACTTCTTTCCGAAGAAATCTGTTTTAATGCTTCGCTCGACTTGCATGTGTTAAGCACGCCGCCAGCGTTCATCCTGAGCCAGGATCAAACTCTCAAATAAAGTTTTGATCTTAGTTCAAAAATCAACTACTAGCTAATTTTATCCCTTTATTACTGTTTTAAGGTTGACACACGAATGTGTCGGTTCTTAATTTTGAAATCTCTTTTAATAGAATCTTTCAAGGTTGTTTCACTGTTCAATTATCAAGGTTCTGCTTGCTTTTCTTTGTTGTTGTACTCTTTAGCGCAACTTCTATATCCTATCACACTGCCAAATGCTTGTCAACAACTTTTTCAAAAAGTTTTATGTGTGTTATTCAGTTGAATTTCCTACACATTTTGGACTTTTTTTGTGTTTCTTGTCGTTTGTTTTAAGCGACTTTGATATAATACCATTTCATTCGTTAATTGTCAACAATAAAATTACCTTTTTTTACAAAAAATTCCGAAGAATTTTCTTCGGAATTTTTGATATATGCATACCCACAATATATTGTGTCTGATATTAATAAACACCACATATTATTGATTTGTATCAGTTCATGATTTCTGGCTAATCTGGCGAATCCTTGCGGGAACATGTTTAAAAATTGCCTTCTGACATTAATGTATCAAACTTTGCGGGAAATGCCTTTAGTCATCCAGTTCTTCTGCCAGACTTTCTATAATAAAGCCTGCCATCTCCTTGCATTTGATGCATTGCTTTCCTATATGAAGAAGTTCCTGTACATCTTCGTATGTTCTGGCACCTCCATAAACAGCATCTTCAATCTGACCTGCAGTCACTCCATTACAGGTGCAGATAATAAGATCACGCTTCATATTCTGCTCCTCTCGCTTCATCTCCATCCAGTTCAAACCAAAATTCTACACCATTATCATAGTTGATCGCACCACATTTCTGACGGAAAGAATCCATAATCGCTTTTACAATGGACAGACCAATACCACTGCCGCCATACTCACGTGTTCTGGCTTTATCCACTTTATAAAATTTAATCCATATCTTATCCAGGTCTTCTTCCGGTATCGGAAGTCCTGTGTTAAATACAGAAACACGTATTTTTTGATTTACGCTGCAAATCTTAACTTCTACAATCATTTCATTTGCCACATGATTGAGTGCGTTGCTGACATAATTGGTGATCACTTCTTCTATTTTAAATTCATCTGCCCATGCATAGACAGACTGTTCCTGTTCGAAAATTATTTTTGCCCCTTTTTGCTGTCCCAGGATGCCGGCGGACTGTACGACACCACGTACCAGCGCTGTTAAATCAAATCGCTCCATAATGACTTTTTCCTGACCACACTCAAGCTGATTCAAAGTCAGAAGTTTTTTGACCATCTGATTCATCTTCGAGGCTTCATCCATGATAACCTCACAATAGAAGTCCCGGCTTTCTTCATCATCATTAATGCATTCTCTAAGTCCTTCCGCATATCCCTGAATCAGGGCAATCGGCGTTTTTAATTCATGAGACACATTCGATAAGAAATCTTTGCGCATTTCATCTATTTGTATTTTTTGCTCGATATCTTTCTGCAGTTCATTATTAGCAGTCTTTAATTCTGAAATTGTTGTCTCCAGAGTTTCTGACATCTGGTTAAAATGTTCTCCCAGCTGACCGATTTCATTTTTGCCGCCGCTTTTGTATTTTACATTAAAATCCAGGCTTGCCATCCGTTTGGATAAATCGGTAAGTTCCAGAATCGGTGCTGTTATGTGATTCGACAACCACCAGATAATAATAATTGCCAGTAAAATGAAAACAATACTGATATACGTCAGAAATTCATTTGAAATTTTAACATTATCCCGGATACTATCCAGCGGAATTCGCATGATCACATAGTCATTGGAATCTAAAATGCCCCACATTTCCAGATATTCTGATTTTGATTTATCATCCCAGTTTTTCTGGACAAGAAAATTATCTTCCCGTCTCAATATACGGATATCTGAATTATCCGTTCCCATAACATATCCAAACACCCTGCCTACCATGTTTCTTACGTCCTGGCTGTCATTACTTGTATATAAAGGCAACAGATTTTGATTTAAGATAGCCATAATAATATTGTTCTGGGCACAGTAACTATTTACATTTTCTAAAAATTCATTTGTGTAATAGTTGCTATTGATATCTTCTTTATTTATTTCCTGAAATACATTTACCAACACTTTCTCTTTCTTTACCACATAGTAACTTTCCAGGAAAAAGTTATTGATCAGCCAGTTTGCAATCAACATCAGTAATACCAGTCCGATAAAGATAAGCGCCATTTGTTTCCGAATTGAATGCTTCATCTATTCCACCTCGAACTTGTAGCCCATCCCCCAGATCGTTTTGATATAATCACCTTTTTCTCCCAATTTACTGCGGAGTTTTTTCACATGTGTGTCAATCGTTCTGGCATCACCAAAGTAATCGTAGTTCCAAACGCTGTTCAGAATCTTCTCTCTGGAAAGTGCCAGTCCCTGGTTCTCCACAAAATAAGCCAACAGCTCAAATTCTTTATAGCTTAAATCTACCGGCTTTCCATCCACTTTTACAAGATGGGCCGCCTTATTAATCTCGATTGCACCTGCTATAATGATTTCATCCGGTGAAATAGAATTTGTTCTTCTAAGAATCGCTTCTACTCTTGCAACCAGAATCTTTGGACTAAAAGGTTTGGAAATATATTCGTCAACACCTAGCTCAAATCCAAGAAGCTCATCTCGTTCATCACTTTTTGCCGTTAACATAATAATGGGCACCTTGGAATAAGTACGGATTTCCCTGCACACCTGCCATCCATCCATTTTTGGCATCATTACATCCAGAATCACCAACGCTATATCTTTCACTTCAAAAAAAACGTCCAGAGCTTCCGCTCCGTTCTCCGCTTCTAATACGACAAAGTCTTTTTTTACAAGAAAATCTTTTACCAGCTTTCTCATTCTGCTTTCGTCATCTACAACTAAAACTTTTAATTTATCCATTATCTCCAACCTCCGAACCTGTATTCTGTATGAAGTATAACAACAAATTATGTCAGTTCTGTGAAAACCCCAATCCGTTCACGAATATTTTGCATTTTGCAATCGGTATCTGCAATAACCTCAGCACATTTCTTAAGTTCCAGACTGATGTCTTCGCTGTCTTTGATATCTTCTATATTCTTTTTATAACGAAGCTGGTGCTCCAGGCTTGCCCAGAAATCCATAGCGATGGTACGAATCTGTACCTCTACTCTCATGTTCTGTTTTGCCTTGGAAAAGAAGACCGGCACCTCCACGATCATATGCAGGCTTCGGTATCCATTTTCTTTGGGATTGCGGATGTAATCCTTTACTTCCAGAAGCTTCACATCATCCTGCCTTGCCAACATCTTAGCCACATCATAAATATCATCAATAAAATAGCAGATAACACGGATACCTGCTACGTCATTTAAATTATTCACAACCGAATCTATCGAAACTTCAAGCCCTCTGCTCTGGAGTTTGTTCGCAATACTAATGGGTTTTTTAATCCGGGATTTAATAAATTCAATGGGATTGCGATTATATCTTACAGACAACTCGTCATTTAACACTTCCAGTTTTGTTTTAATTTCACGTATTGCACAATTATACATCATCATCAATTCATCGAATTCTTTCGCCTGTCTGAACAACGGGCCTGCTGAATCCGGAATAATGCGTTTATTTATAAAACTCATTTCTTTTTCCAAAGTAATCTCCTCCTTTGTAATACCAAAACGCCAGCCCTGCATACTTTTGCAGCTGCAAGGGCGTCTCATAATACCTTCCTTATTCTAGCATAAGTGTTGCAACCATACAAGGCAAAAGCAAAAGTTTATACTATTTTAACGTTTATTTTAAGGCTCTTTTGGCAATATTATGGTTATGTTGTCAAATATAAAGATACATACCAAACTATGAGAAAAAGAGGTGGCAGAGCAATGGAAAAATTTTCTTTAAAGTGTTTTCTTTTAATTGAGATATCTTTTTATTCTATGATATTTTTATCCGATTTTCTCGGATTATTTCCACATCTGCCCATTACCATGCTGAAATTCTGTACCGTACTGACCTGCCTCTTTTTCAGCATCTGGTATCAGCTGAGCTCAAAGTCTTCCAGCCACTATTTTATTTTTATTACTGCATCTTTATTTTTCTCATTATTTGCAGATTATTTTCTTATATTCACAAAATTTTATTTCCTGGGAATCTGTATGTTTCTGATTGTGCAGATCTGCTACTGTAAAATTATTCAGAAGAACGTTTGGAATATGCTGTCATTTGGAGTTGGCGGAAGCTTTTTGTTCTGCCTGATCTGCTGGCTGGTTTCGATTGATATTAACATTACTGCTGCATTGGCGGCGGTTTACTTCTTCTGTCTTTTGTTTAATCTGGTAAATGCATGGAAGGGACAGATGGGACTGTTTGCTCTTGGGATCTGCCTGCTGCTGTTTTGCGATATACATGTGGGGATAGGAAATCTGACCTTATATGTAGAATTGAACAGAGGGGGATGGCTGGACAGCTGGTACCGGATTGCCCCCAGTATGGTATGGGTGTTTTATATACCGGGGCAGGTTATGGTGACGTTGTCCGGGTGGATGAGGATGGACGGGCGATTGGTGCGGATTGGGGAAAGTGAGGAGCCGGCTGCAGTCCATACCAGCAGAGAAATGGATATATAAGAAATGCAGACTCATAGGAAGTAACCTTTCTGAGTCTGCAAGTCCATTAAATGTTCTATATAAATCATTTTATATATTAACAAAGTTGTTTTAAAAGACTCATTGATACAATAACAATGTGATTATACTAAAATCTCACAGTCCCAAACATCTACCCCACTGTCCTGAAAAACGCCATACAATCTTTGACGAAGTTGATCTCTTTTGATTCCTTTTTTCAAAATCACCTGCAAAAATCCGCCACCGCCTGCACCTGAGATAAATCTTGCATCTATCAAGTCTTCACATGCCATGAAAATTTGATCGATACACGTATTTGTTGAACCGCTGTCTAATTTCTTTGATAATTCCCAATGTTCATTCAGCAACCTGCAAAATTCTTCAATATCGCCGCGTTCTAATTCAAATTTCATAAGGGCAGCCATGCGGGACATCTTATGAAGTGCCTCCACTGATTCCGGTCTGCCTCCCAGATATCCACCCACAACATCCCGAAGCAGATTACGCGCAAGCCTTCTCTGCCCTGTATAAATAAGCGCAAAACGATCCTGTAATTCCTGAAGAACTTCGGGCTTCAGCTTCATCGTATTCACATTAATTTCCTGACTGATACCAGGTTCGGTAGTTATATATTTAATTCCCGGAGTAATCCCTCCTACCTGATCCTGCCAACCGCCACCGGTACTCATGATCTGCTCCATGCAAAGTACGATCTCATAAAGCTCACCATCGCTGATATCCTGCCCCAGAAAATCAAAAATACCTTTTACACAAGCTCCAGATAATATACTGCTGGTTCCAAGTCCAGATCCTTTCGGCACACCTTTTACCTGGGTCGAAAGATATATTCCACCTCCCAGATTTTTCAGTATTTCTTTTAAATCATAATCTCCTTCTATGGGAATAATACCACATGCGATCAATGCTGCTTTATGAAGAGCAAAAGAATCGAACGGATCATGGCAATTTTGTATTTCCTGAACCGTTTCCACCGTACCAAATACCCCGATGTCTTCACTTTCAAATTCAACATGAAGTTCATAGAGACGTCTGACACATACCTGAACAGGCAAGATCCCCTTTAATTTAATTGCAGCATTTAGCACTACCCCCCCCTTTTCGTTACAATGAGGAGGTGTATCGGTCCAGCCGCCGCCCCAATTTACCCGAACAGGCAAAGCCACATTTACTTCATCCAATGCGATCTTAAACGAATTATCCTTTTTGATCATAGAAGCGCCATTTTCATAGATCACATCCTGTATAGTCTGAAAACATAAAGATTCTAATTTATCGTAGGAGTTCCCCTCAAACACGCAATGCTCCCGCTTCATAAATCTGGAAAGATCATAATAAATACGTATTCTGGTAGAAAATTCACTATTCTTTGCCGCCTCCATTAGCAGATGATACTGGTCTGCATTTATACCGGCATCACCGAATACCTGCAGCGCATCCTGATAGTAGTCCCCCTTTTCAACCCTGGTAATAAATTTTTTCACCAATATCTGGTTCTCAAGCTCCCGTTTCCAAGGAACAATTGCCTGAACATCTGCTTCATTAAAACTGCTGTAAAGACTTGTCCTATCGCTATTTTTCCAATTATTGATTTCTTCCGCTGACGCTGTACCTTCAGCCATCTTTATCAATATACCAGCGTGCTTTAAGGCATCACTCATGGTATTACAAAGAGGGTATAGCTTAGCAAACCAAAGATAAGTATCATCCCCAACCCACAGATCTTCCTGACACAGATGATTCTTTTCCATAAATCCACTTAAAGTTGTTTTCAAAAAAACTGTATCTGCACTTAACATTCCTTTGGGATTGTCCTCCACCGCATAAGTACGAACAACACACTTTCCCTGAGGCATCAATAGTCCATGCATTACAACCGAAGAGGGTATCTGCATATTTTTTTATACTAACGTTGGAAATGATGCAATGTTCTCCAATAACAGTTCCATCCAGCAAGTAACTGTCCTCAATATAAGATCCTTCTCCCACCTTTGCCAGGTCGGAAATAAAACTATTATGTGAAGCAAATTCTCTATTGTCACAGACATTAGTCACAACCTGGCGTTTCCAGTCCAAAAATTCATAATCATCAATAGTACTGGTAACTAAATTCAGCAGTTCTCTGGTGGTTCCAAAATGAATAAACTCCGCTGGTGATACACAAAGTAATTTCATGCTGAAGTTGTGCAGGTTCTCCCATATTTTTGTACGGCAGTCCGTTAGTTCTTCGCAAAAACTTCCTTCTGGAGCCTCTTTGTAATATTCCTCTAAGGTTGACTCTTTTGCCAGGGGAAATAAGAAATCTCCGTAAAAACTGATGCGGGATTTTTCATTTACAAACTTGTGGAATTTAGTATCGTCTACTTTATTATCAGTACTGATCAAACGAAACAGCGCCTGGAGCATCTGACTGTCCATAATGACTGCACCCGTATCAAGGTCAACATATCCATGATCATTTACTGCCCCCATATGCTTTAACTGTTCTTCAGACTGTTTATGGAGAAAACGTCCTACATAATCAGTTCCGTCATTCAAAAATACTCCATGATTTTTTCCTGTTTCTACCGGCTCCTTAATGGAAATAGCTGCTGCCCCATTATATTGAAAATCGATTTGAAGCGGATTAAACAGTAAAAGAACATCTCCGGACAGCACTAACATTCCTTCTTTAAATCTGGATGGAATTCCGGACATTCCTATAATAAATTCATCAAACAGAGTGGACGGCCTGCCATTTGGAAGTTCCCTGGGAACCGGCGAAAACAGTTTTCCGCATGCTGAATATTGAGGTACCCTCTTACTGTCACCACCAGAGTGAATCACCAAAATACGTTTTCCTGCAAAATAATTTTCCCTGACTTCTCCATCAACCTGGGCAATATATCTGAGGACATTAAAAGTAGCCCCTCCGGATCCTACCCTTTTACCATCGGGATCCGGCAGAACAACGTATCTGGTTGTATCCGGCAGTAAATGATTTTCCAGACGAGCATTGATCTGCTGACGATATACCTCCGCTTGTTCTTCATTAGAGGCTGTTAAAATGATATAATCCCATTTAATAAAATTGCTTTTTCTAAGACTTCTTATATAGTCATCCCAGGAATCCAGATAGCTCTGACGTAAGAACAGATTCTTCATTTTTCTATATTTTGTATTCATTGGTTTTCTCCTTAGAGTATTTATTGCTTATGTTTAACTATTATATCATTCTCTATGAGTAATTCCAATGTATTTTTACAGTCAATTTTTACAGTTTTCCTAATAATTATTACTTTACACCTGCGTCAGCAAAAATTCGCAATAGCCTGTTACCTGTACATTCTTTTTTCCTGCTGGTACAAAAAAACTCTCTCCTGGTTTAAAGGACTGCCTTGTATTTTCCACCTGTAGTTCCCCTGATCCGCTCAAAATCATGATAGAATAAAAAGATGACTCATCTCCTACTATTCTGACAAATGTTTTTACATGGTACTTCGTACAGGAAAAATATTTACACTCTCCTAGCAGCTTCGTAGTATATCCTTCTGTTAAGATTTCATCTTCTGTGATTGTCGGTTTTATTATGGTTCTTGTCTTTTGAATTACATCCAGTGCTTTTTCAAGATGTAGTTCCCGCAATTCTCCATAACGGTCTCTTCTTCCGTAATCGTAAAGACGATACGTAGCATTTGAATTTTGCTGAACTTCACAGACCAGAATACCAGGACCAATCGCATGAACAGTTCCCGCTTCAACAAATATAGATTCTCCTTTGTGAACTGGTACTTTATTCAGGATCGCCGTCAAAGTCTGCTCATCAATTCTTTTACGCACTTCTTCTTCGGCGACATCTTTATTGAAACCATAGTATATGTATGCATCTTCATCACAATCCATTATATACCACATTTCGTTCTTCCCGTATTCATCCTCAACCGGAAGGGCATAATCATCTCCTGGGTGAACTTGAATGGAAAGCATATCCCTGGCATCTATGAACTTAATCAATAATGGGAATTTCTCATAAGACTGGCATTTCCAACCCAAATTTTCACGACCGATTCTTGCGATATATTCCCCAAAAAGCAGCCCTTTATATTTTCCTTCTGCTACTACACTTTGTCCCGCCCCATGAGTAGACAACTCCCAGCTTTCAGCAATACAGTCATAGTCACAATGTTTATGATAAATATCCCGAAGTTTACTTCCACCCCACAAATAATCTTTAAATGCCGGTTCCAGCTTAACAAGATCCGTATCTTCTATTTCCACTTCCAAACCGCTTGTTAACCCGTTTTTTACATAATCTGCTTCTTCCAATATTTTTCCAATGCTGGTTTCCACTACAATAATATTCTCCGAAGTGTAATTTGCAATCTGATGGAGTGTGCCCATCGGTATATACACACATTCCTTTTTGCCATACTCCCGGATTTCCTCATTTAAAGTAATCGTTGCAACTCCTCCTACAATTGCCCAATGTTCACTGCGGAACTGGTGTTTATGTCCAGGCAGAACTTTTTCCGGGAAAATAGTAATTCGCTTTACTTTATACTCCGGTGTACACGTCAAAATTTCTTTCATTCCCCAGGGCTGATAACAAATACTGCTTTCATCAAAAACTTTTTTCTCTTCCCTGTAATGTTTCCGCATTATGTCCTTAATGGCCTGAGTTTTCCCTTTTCTGGATACATAAACTGCATCGTTGGTATTCACAATCACCGTATCTTCCATTTCGTTAGCGATCACAATTTTCCCTTTTGCATAATTCAGAATAGATATGTCTCTGCAATTTTCTTCAATAACTCTGCCTTCCTGGCGAAATTCATGATATTCCGACAGGGATTCCAGATCCAGTATACGGCTCCAGTTCAAATCTGCTTTATATATCCTGACCTTTTCGGACTTCTGAGTAATAGCACTGGCAATGCTTTCCGCGGGGATATTCTCCATCCACTGCCTCTTTAATAAAATTATTTTTCCTGCAGTGTTTAAGCTGTTCACTCCAAAGCGGCATGGTTCATAAATATATGGACTGCATATTTTTAACTCATGAAGGTAATCTCCGGCTCTAAGCATTAATATTCCAGCATCCACTAAACCAATTTCATAACATGTACTCTCATTTAATTTAGCATTTGGCGTAAATAACTTCACTCCTCGTTTTCCACTTACACCAAGACTAACTAACCATCCTTCATTTACAAGATTTTTTGCATCCAGAATTGCTTTCCTGTAATCTCCTCCATCTATGATTGTATCTGTAGAAACAATTAATAGCAAATCAGAAGGATTGATACACATACAGATAATTGCTGCCGCTGGAGCTGTTTTTCTCCCTGCCTGCTCCAGAAAGCACCGATATTTTAATCCTTGAAATGCCTGCATTTGTCCTTCTACAATATACTGGTATTTCTCATTGGTCATAATATAAAACTCATCACAAAAGGGCATATTTCTTGCTATTGTCTCCTGAAACAGAGAGCGGTTTTCTTTCACATTCATAAACTGTTTCGGATAATTCCTTCTCGACGCAGGCCACAGGCGATCTCCTGTTCCCCCCGCTAATACCAGACATTTCATAAATTCCTCCAATGCTCCTTACAGATATTGATTCTTTCCTGTAGCCTTCAACTGATCAACCACCATTTTCACATCTTGGGCACGATCTTTGCTGCACACCAGAAGTGCATCCTCCGTTTCCACAATGATCAGATTTTCAACTCCTATAGTTGCTATCAACTTTTTATCCGAAAACTGGATACAATTTTTTGTATCAATCCGTACATGATTCCCCATGCCTATATTTCCATCCTGATCCGGATCGTAAAAGGTATTCAGCGTCTCCCAACTGCCCACGTCATTCCACCCAAAGTCTCCCAATACCATATAGACCTGTTGCGCCCGTTCCATAATGCCATAATCTATAGATATCGATGGTATCCTTGGATAAATATCTTCTATCAGCACCCTTTCTTCCGCCGTTCCCATACTTTCATAAATTTGCATCAGATACTGATAAATTTCTGGCAAATAATCTTTGAAATTATCCAGTATCACGGATACTTTCCAGGCAAACATTCCGCTGTTCCATGCATAAGTTCCACTCTCCAGATAAGTTTTCGCCATGTTTACAGACGGTTTTTCTTTAAATTCTTCTACTTTTCTCAGAACTTCATTACTATTGCCACCATATTTCATATATCCGTATCCAGTGGATGCAAATACAGGTGTTATCCCAATAGTAAGAAGCTTATCCCCCAAGCTTGCTTCCCGGATTACAACTTTTAATATTCTTTCGAACTCCTGTTGATCCTCAATATAATGATCTGCTGGAAATACGCACATGATACCGTCACCGAATTTGTTTAACAACTCACATGCTGCGTATCCAATGCATGCCGCTGTATTACGGGCATCCGGTTCCACCAGAATATGACCCTTATCCAGTTTTCCAGAAACTGCTGCCGCCATAGCATCCGCTTGTACCTGATTTGTTACAATAAACATATTCGCTTTGTCTATGATCCCTGCCAACCGTTCAATTGTTTCATTTATCATGAGCTCCTTACCGCTTAGATTCAACAACTGCTTTGGCTTTGCCTGCCGGCTAAGGGGCCAGAATCTTGTTCCCTGACCACCTGCCATAATCACACCATATACCTTCATTTACCTCTCCGCCCTCATTTCACTATGTAAGAAATCATCATATGCAATGCTTATTCCTTCAGAAAGTTCAGTTTTATATTTCCATCCCAGTTCTGTAAGTTTATGAACATCCAAAAGTTTACGCGGGGTTCCATCTGGTTTTGAAGTATCAAAACGAAGATTTCCTTTATAACCAACCCTTTGCTTCACAAGGCTTGCTAATTCTGATATCGTTACCTCTTTGCCAGTTCCCACATTCACTGTCTCATTTCCAGAATAGTGATTCATCAGGAATAAGCATGCATCTGCGAGATCATCTACATATAAAAATTCACGGAGTGGTGAACCAGTTCCCCAGATCACCACTTCCTCAGACTGATTTACTTTTGCTTCATGAAACCTGCGGATTAATGCAGGCAGGACATGGGAATGTTCCGGATGGTAATTATCATTGGGACCATATAGATTTGTAGGCATACAGCTGATGTAATCAGCACCATATTGTTGATTCAGGTATTCACAGTACTTTAAACCGGATATCTTAGCAAGTGCATATGCATCATTTGTCTGCTCCAATTCACTGGTCAGCAGACAACTCTCAGGCATTGGCTGCGGTGCCATTCTGGGATAAATACAGGAACTGCCTAAAAACATTAATTTTTTTACTCCAATATCAAATGCCGCTTTTATCACATTCATTTCTAAAATCATATTTTCATATAAAAAATCTGCCTTATGCAGGCTGTTTGCCATAATACCGCCTACTTTAGCCGCTGCCAGAAATACATATTCCGGTTTTTCATCAGCAAAAAAATCTTCTACCTGATTTTGTCTGCACAAATCCAGTTCTTTTGAAGAACGTCCAATAATATTTGTATATCCTTCTCTTTCTAATTTTCTAACAATCGCAGATCCAACCATTCCCCGGTGTCCTGCTACATATATTTTTGATGACTTTTCCATTATTCTGTCCTTTCGTGATTAGCATGCAACCTTCTCTGCATTTCTAAATTCTTCTGATCCGACTCCCGCGCATGTCTTCATATCTTCATCAACCATCATAGCTACCAGTTCCGGAAAATTCACTTTTCTCTTCCAGCCCAGTTCTTTCTCCGCTTTGCTGCTGTCTCCCCAAAGCAGTTCCACTTCTGCCGGGCGATAGAACTGAGGATCCACATCTACTAACAGACGCCCTGTTTCCATATCGTATCCTTTTTCCTCTACTCCGCTGCCTTTCCATTCAATGGTAATTCCAACTTCTTTAAAAGACATTTCCACAAACTCCCGAACGGTATGAGTCTCATTCGTCGCCAATACATAATCACCCGGTTTCTCCTGCTGCAGCATACGCCACATCCCCTCTACATAATCTCCTGCAAATCCCCAATCACGTTTTGCATCCATATTTCCAAGAGAAAGCTTTTCCTGTTTGCCGGCACAGATATTGGCCACTGCTAAAGTAACTTTTCTGGTAACAAAATTATCCCCTCTTCTTGGCGATTCATGGTTAAATAGAATTCCATTGCATGTAAACATTTCATAGGATTCCCTGTAATTTACTGTAATCCAGTAAGAATACAGCTTTGCAGCCCCATAAGGGCTCTTGGGATAAAATGGTGTCTGCTCGCTTTGCGGTGCTGTTCCTGGCAGCCCTCCATAAAGTTCTGATGTGGACGCCTGATAATAACGGCAATTACATCCGCTCTGTCTGATTGCCTCCAAAAGTCTGATTGTCCCCACACCAGTGGCTTCCGCTGTATACTCCGGAACTTCAAATGAAACAGCCACATGAGACTGTGCAGCCAGATTATAGACTTCATCCGGCTTAATCTTCATCATTAGAAGACTTAAATTACTGGAATCTGTCAGATCTCCATAATGCAAGAAAAATCTTTTCTTATATTCTTTATTTTCTAATACATGATCAATCCTGTCCGTACACACGGTACTGTGCCGGCGAATGATTCCATGAACTTCATATCCTTTTTCTAATAATAATTCTGCCAGATAAGAACCATCCTGTCCGGTAATTCCTGTTATCAATGCAACTTTCACCATGATTTTTAATCTCCTCTATTAAACTGTATAATTTTGTGATTATTTTTCTCTTGTTTATAATTGTCTTTTGCATTATATAGTGGTATACTAGGCAAAACAATGTTAAAAATTGCTCAGTTTATAGTATTAATAGTAAAATATTGTTATTCGCAATATTTTACTATTGTTATTTTGTGAAAACTGTTTTTTATATTTTATCATTTTGGAAAAATCGTAATTTGCTACACCAGTATCCAACTGCTAATTGCCAAATGATTAAATGTAATGAGTATTTGAAAATTTTATGAAAGGGTAAAAAGAAATGAATTCAATATTTGACTCCGAAATATCCGGTAAGAAAGGACAGCGGGAATCTGTTATTACAACACCAACAAATATAGCCAAGAAAAGTTTTTTCTATGTACAGGAAACAGGCTATTTAAAGAGTTTGAAACCTCATATCAGCAGGCGCGAAAATCTGGATTCCTACTTATTCATTTACGTACTTTCAGGTTCCGGGTATTTCACTTACCACGGCAAAAAAACGCAAGTAGAAAAAGGTGCCTGCTTTTTCCTGGACTGCATGGAACCTTATTCCCATGAGAGTATCGAAGAAAATCCCTGGGAACTGTTATGGGTACATTTTAATGGTGCAACTTCCAGGGAATACTATAAATATACAATGCGAAGCTCTTCTAATATTTTTTATCCGGTAGAAACTGCTGATATCATTGCTCTGATCTGGAACCTTATTCATACAAATCAAAAAAAGCCTCCGTATTGTGAAGCTCTCAGTTCCAGTATGATTGTACAACTGCTAACCCTAATCATTACTACACCCAGAAAAACCAAGCTGCAGTCTTCCTCGTCTGATTCTATGGACGAAAAGCTAAGCCTCGTACGACAATATTTGAGCAAGCACTTTACAGAAAAAATCAATCTCGAACAGCTTGCTAACACATTTTTTATCAGTAAATATTATCTCTGCAGGGAATTTAAAAAAAAATACGGAGAAAGCATTGTTACTTATCTGACCCTCAAGCGGATTAACAATGCAAAAGAATTGTTACGGTTTAGTGATAAGAGTATTTCAGAAATTGCCACTTTGTGTGGCATTTATGATGCAAATTATTTTATAAAGCAGTTTAAGTCTTCGGAAGGGATTACCCCGGCGGAATATCGTAGGAAGTGGTAAAAGATTTGGCAGCTGATATTTAATTTCATTTATTATTTTCTGATATACCTGTCTAAATATTATATGGAACATTATTCTTCATCATAAAAATCCAACATCACTTTTCTTCAGAGATGTTGGATTTTATAATTTATGAATATCTATTGGCTCCATCGAACTCATTTTTCTAATCATTAACCGATTTATATAATATTCATATTAAACTTTGAGCGAATTTTCAAAATACATAAATAGATCCAATAGCCAATCAAAGTTCCAAATACATTTGTAATTATATCATCTGTCTGGAAAAATCCCCGTTCAGATACAAACTGGAATATTTCTATAACCAAACTTGTAAAGAATCCAACGGCAAGGCATCTCCAGACCGTATGAATCCGTTTCCATAGTACAGGTACCAAGACTCCTAAAGGTATCATCATAATAATATTCTCGATAACATATGAAATTGCTCTTGGTGTATTTTGAAATGTAGCTCCGATCATTAAATCCGCTCTTGTACGTGATCCTGGTTCCCTTGAAAAATAGGCGATCTCCAGAACCAGATAACAATAAACAGAAAATATATAGATAACCGGTATTAGAGATGCTCTTATTTTCATCTGCGGATTATGAAATTTTTTAACACACCATAGGATTGCGATATAAATAAGTACAATTCCCATCCCCAGCAGGATACCTCTAAATCCGTATTCAATAATAAATTCTGTAAAATCTTCAATAATAAGTGCTTTCATAATGATAAACTTCCCTGCTAATGTTTTTCTTTTCTCAGATAAATTGAAATGACATAATTAAATTTTAATGATACCATACCATGTACGAATATTCTAATTGTTTTTATTAATATTTGCCATATATATTCTTAAAGAATTTTCACTGAATGAATTATGTTTTCTATCATTAAATTTTGTAAAATATACTCTCAGTCATTGTACTAAATCGCATAAATTCATTGACAAATTCTGCTAAACGAGATATCCTAAATCCAAATGAAAGGTGGTGTATTATTTATGTACAAAGAAAAAGGGTTTACTATATTTGAGAAATTAGCACTGATTTGTACCTGCATTCTTAGTATAACCTATATACTGTGCAGTACACAGTTTGTACATGCTGCGGATGCAAAAAATCAAGGCGAAACAAAAAAAGCCGAATCCAAGATTACATATAACAAGGAAACTTATACTCTGAAATCCAATATTGAGACAACATTGTTCATGGGTATTGACAACGTAAACAATGAACAGGAAGATGGCACTGTTGATTCCCTGGGGGATAGCGGAATGGCTGACTGTCTGTTCTTAGTTGTATCGGACAAAGATACCGGCAAGAGCCAAATTATTGGAATCAACCGGGATACCATGACAGATGTGGATATGCTGGATATCTATGGTGAATATTTTCGAACCGCAAATCTTCAGATCGCACTTTCCCATGGATATGGGGATGGCAAGGAACAAAGCTGTCTGAATACAGTAAAAGCGGTGTCAAACTTATTTGGCGGCATCAAAATTGACCATTATGTTGCTATGAAAATGGCCGCTATTCCTACGATTAACGACGCTATCGGAGGGGTATCCGTAGAAGTACTGGAAGACCTTACCAGCCAGGATCCGGCTTTGGCAAAAGGAAAAACAGTTGAATTAAAAGGAAAACAATCTTTACAATACGTAAAATACCGCGATACCGATAAATTGGATTCCAATCAGTTAAGAATTCAGCGCCAAAAACAATATATTACTGCATTTACGAAAAAGTTGGCGTCTGAAACATCGAAAGATCCATTTAGTATCCTTACGCTTTATAAACAGATTCAGAAATATGTTGTAACCGATTTAAACACTGCTCAAATGCAGACTTTATTTGACAAATTCGCAAAATCCGGTCTTGGAGATGAAAATTTCCATATGGTTTCCGGAAAGCTTACCGAGGGGAAAATTTATGCTGAATTCCATGCAGATGAAAAGGGACTGAAAGAACTGGTTCTGGATCTCTTCTACACAAAGCAAAAATAAAACTCTCCTCAAATTGGTGGACAGTATACACTTACATTTCTGTAGGGGTATTCACAATATAATTTAACGCAAAATGGAGGTAACAAACATGAAAAACATAAAAAGAATTGGCTCTCTTGTATTGGCATTTGCATTAATGCTTTCCTTTACAATGTCAGCTTTCGCTGCTCCAAGTCCTACTGTTAACGTAAAAGCAAGTAAAGTTATGGTAAATGGTAAGAGCATCGATATCAGCAAATTGAAAATCACAAAAACAAAAGTAACCGTAGATCCTGCAACAGTTGATCCTTCCCTGAAGAATATGGCAATTGCTTATGCAGTTGACGTAAGCCTGGATGGAGTTGATTTTGATGAAGTTTCTATTACTTTTGCTATCCCAAGCATCCAGAAAGATGAAAACGTAAAAGTTCTTCATTTACAGAAAGATGACAAGTGGGAAGTACTTACACCGGATAGTGTGGAGGACCAGGAAGTAACTGTGACATTTAAATCTCTGTCACCGGTACTGTTTTTAGTAGACAAGAAATAATATAGAAATGTTTGTGAATATTGGGTATACTGTTGGGTTATGAGCCTGCTGCCTTTTTAGGCGGCAGGTTTTTTGATGTTTCAATCACATGCTGCTGTCTTAACCCCTTTTATAATGGCATAGCAACATGTTTCTATTGAAGTCACAGACTTTCCTATATATAATAGCTTTATTACTTCATGCGAAAGGAAACAATGTGGATGAAAATACCAGGTTATTATTCTTCCGGTGAGTTTGCCAGTCTCTCTCATATCACGAAGAAAACACTGCTCTACTATGACGAACATCAGATTTTAAAACCATCTTATGTGACAGATTCTGGTGCACGTTTTTATACATACGATGATTTTGCCAGACTACAGCAGATACTCTTACTAAAATATTTAGGATTTTCTCTGGATGATATCCGCGAAATGACAATAACGAATACTGATGAACATTTTATGGTTGATTCACTGAATCTTCAGCTAAAACTTGTTGAAGACCGCATCGAACAAATGCAAGTCGTGGCTCAGACAATACGGGATACTTCGAAATCCATTCAAGAAGATAAAACAGTGGATTGGTGCCATATGTTGGAGCTAATTCATGTTATGGGTATGGAAAAGAGCTTAAAAAACCAATATCAAAATGCATCGAACATCGTCGCAAGAATTAATCTTCATCATTTGTACTCCCAAAATGCCCAGGGCTGGTTTCCCTGGATCTATGAACAATGTCACATAAATTCCGAAAATAATATTCTGGAACTGGGATGCGGTGACGGCACTCTTTGGACAGAGAACTTTTCCAAAATACCGGATGCCATACAAATCACCCTATCAGATATTTCTGAGGGAATGCTGCGTGATACCCGCCGAAGTATCGGTTGTGAAGATTCACGCTTTGATTTTGATACTTTCGATTGTAGTCACATTCCCTATGAAGATAAGAGCTTTGATCTGGTTCTCGCCAATCATGTGCTCTTCTACTGTGAAGATATTGCAGAAGTATGCCAAGAAGTGATCCGTGTACTAAAACCTGGCGGCACCTTTATCTGCAGTACCTATGGAAACCGGCATATGAAAGAAGTAAGCCATCTTGTATCTGACTTTGACGATCGCATTGTCCTTTCTGCGGATAAGCTGTATGAACGGTTCGGACGTGAAAATGGGAAAGAATTACTATCCCCCTTCTTTTGCGACGTTCTGTGGAACTCCTACGATGATTCACTGCTTGTTCCCGACTCAGAAACGCTGATCTCCTATGTGTTGTCCTGCCACGGAAATCAAAACCAGTATATCGTAGATCGATTTAAAGATTTTCGATCATTCGTGAATAAGAAAACAACCGGTGGATTTTATATCACAAAAGATGCCGGAATCTTTATTTGCAAGAAATAAACAAATTTTTTTAAAAAACACTTGAAGGTGCCCTAGGGGCACCTTTTATAATGGTATTATACTTGAAGAGATTTCATTTTGCAGAAGATAAAAACCAACAAAGAAAAGGAGAATTCATATGAAAGGAATTATACATGCAGGCGGCTCTGGTACCCGCCTTTACCCACTGACTATGGTTACATCAAAACAATTATTACCCATTTACGACAAACCTATGATTTATTACCCCATGTCCGTTCTGATGAATGCGGGCATACGTGATATTCTGATTATTTCAACACCTCAGGATACCCCGCGTTTCAAAGAACTGTTAGGCGATGGGCATCAATTTGGCACGAATTTATCTTATGCCGTGCAACCAAATCCGGACGGACTGGCACAGGCATTTGTCATCGGGGAAGAATTTATCGGCAAGGATACCGTTGCAATGGTACTTGGTGACAACATCTTCGCAGGACATGGACTTAAAAAACGGCTTAATGCTGCTGTCGAAAATTCAGAAAGCGGCAAAGGTGCTACTGTCTTCGGCTATTACGTAGATGATCCTGAACGATTCGGCATTGTGGAGTTCAATTCAGAGGGCAAAGCGATTTCCATTGAAGAAAAAACCAAACAGCCAAAGAGTAATTATTGTGTAACTGGTCTGTATTTCTATGATAATAAGGTCGTTGAATATGCTAAAAATTTAAAACCCAGTGATCGTGGAGAACTTGAAATTACGGACCTGAACCGAATCTATTTAGAAAATAATAATTTAAACGTAGAGTTAGTGGGTCAAGGATTCACCTGGCTGGATACTGGAACACATGAAAGCCTTGTAGAAGCCACTAATTTTGTCAAAACCATGGAATCTCATCAGCACCGCAAAATTGCCTGCCTGGAAGAAATCGCTTATCTCAATGGCTGGATTACAAGGGATGACCTCATACGCGTATATGAATTCTTAAAGAAAAATCAATATGGCCAATATTTGAAAGATGTCTTAGACGGAAAATACATGGATATCCTTCACTAAAACGTATTCTTAAACCAAATTCAAAGGAGAATGAAAACTATGAATATTATCGTAACCGGCGGAGCAGGATTCATCGGATCCAACTTCGTATTCCACATGTTAAACAAATACCCTGACTATCGCATATCTTGCTTAGATTGTCTGACTTATGCTGGCAATCTCTCCACGCTGGAACCAGTCATGAATCATCCAAACTTCCGCTTTGCAAAGATAAACATCACGGACCGTGAAGCAGTTTACGGACTTTTTGAAGAGGAACACCCCGATATGGTCGTAAACTTTGCTGCAGAAAGCCATGTAGACCGTTCCATTGAAAATCCGGAAGTTTTCTTAGATACCAATATTAAAGGAACTGCAGTTCTCATGGATGCCTGCCGTAAATATGGAATCCAAAGATACCATCAGGTATCTACCGATGAAGTATATGGTGATCTTCCATTAGACCGCCCTGATTTATTCTTTACTGAAAAAACACCGATACATACCAGCAGTCCTTACAGTTCCTCCAAGGCAAGTGCCGATTTGTTAGTTCTCGCTTATCACCGAACCTACGGCCTACCGGTTACAATCAGCAGATGCTCGAACAACTATGGACCCTACCATTTCCCTGAGAAATTAATTCCTCTGATGATCGCCAATGCATTAAACGATAAGCCGCTTCCTGTATACGGGGAGGGATTGAATGTCCGTGACTGGCTCTATGTGGAAGACCATTGCAAAGCCATAGATTTAATCATACACAACGGACGTGTTGGTGAGGTATATAATGTAGGCGGTCACAATGAAATGAAGAATATCGATATTGTTAAAATTATTTGTAAAGCGCTGGATAAACCAGAAAGCCTGATTACCTATGTCAAAGACCGCAAGGGCCATGATATGCGCTATGCTATCGATCCTACCAAAATTCACAATGAATTAGGATGGCTGCCGGAAACAAAATTTGAAGACGGAATTAAAAAAACGATTCAGTGGTATCTTGATCATAAAATATGGTGGGAAACAATTATTTCTGGGGAATATCAGAATTATTATGAGAAGATATGAGAAGATGTATGTAGACTGCTGATGATAATAATACAAAATAAGGAGTATATACGATATGAAAGGTAAGCGCATCGTGGGTGAACTCTACACCTTTATTTCGGAAGGTAAATTTACGCATGTTTATTACGGTGCGATGAAATCGCTGTTCCGGAGAACTGGAAATCAGTAGTCCGGAGCAGGAAATCATCAGCATTATTGTTATCTGCGAGTTTACTCGCTTAAGGACTGATCCAGTCCATATACCTCTCTCATAGACCTGTAGTTGGCAGGCATCGTGTTTGATCCTGTCCAAGATTGCTTCCGCCAGAGGGCTTTCATCTCCTCCCAGCTGGTCATACCAGCCGCTCTGATCGTACTGCGAGCAGAAGATGGTAGATGATTTACGGCGGCGTCTGTGAAGCAATTCAAGGATATCATGCTGCTCTGATTCTGTGGGTTTCATGAGCAGCCCTTCATCAATGATGAGCAAGACCGGATTCGCATACTTTGCCTGGGCCTTTTTATAGGTTCCTTCATTCCGGGTGAATATACCGGAGTGGCGGAGCCACCCAATCTTCTTAAATAGAGTCATGCGTTCCAATACCAGGAGCCATGAGTCCGATGGTGGGAGCCACCGCTTTATAGTGGCTCCCTTACTGGGGTTTAGTTCTTAATAACACGTTTCCTTTGCCGCATAGATACATCCCCGTCTATCTTCATGCTATATGAAGATGGGATGATACGGTCAAGGATAGAGTCCGCCAGAGCACTCCCGCCCAGCCGTTCATGCCATCCTTCTGCGACAAACTGTAAGCAGAAAACAGTAGATGCCCTTCCGCATCGGTATTCCATGAGTTCCAGAAGGTCACGCTGTTCCTGGTCAGATGCTGGAATCAGCAGGAATTAATCCAGTATTACCAGCGCATACTTCTGATATTGTCTCATCACCTGATGGTATCTGCCTTGTATCCTTGCAGCTTCCAGTTCACTGATCAGTTCCGGTAGCCCGATATATCTGGCTTTATAACCAGACTAGCAGGCATTCATGCCAAGTGCGCTGGCTATATAAGTCTTTGCGCATCCTGTAACGCCAATCAGTATGACGTTTAGACCTTTCCGGATATATTCGTTGTCAGCAAGGCTCTCCAGCAGGTCACGGTTCAGATGGCGGTCTGGAAGTTAATCAATATTTCCCAGAAATGCGGAGGAATCTGAAAAACCGGCATTTTTAACCAGCCGTTTTATGTTGTTATTGTGCCGGGAGTCGGATTCGGCATCAACCATCAGCATAAGCCGTTCATGGAACGGCAGGGACTGGTAATCAGGCTCGTTGTCAATCTGCTGCTGATATACCTGGGCGAAAGCTGGAAGTTTCATGGCACGCAGTTTTTTCAGGGTGTCATTCTTCATGGCTGCCACCTCCGTAATAATGCTCCGCCCCTTACAATTGCATACTGGCCCGTTACGGGAGGTCTGGCACCGGCTTGCGTTACGTTGGATGTTTTGTCGCCGCCAGATTCCAGAATCAGCCGTATGTTTTTATAGCGTGGGTTTGGGATCTTGTCCAGTGCTGCCTTGCAGGCCTCTTCCAGCCTCACAGGAGTATATTTGTCAGCCAGCTTCAGGAGGGAGAGACAGCCTTTGTATGCCTGTTCCTCAATGTGATAGGTATCAAACATTTTTTGGACTACCCGTCTGGTGGATACACCAATACCGGAAACCCATTTCAGGAACCTGGCGCTGTCCCATTCGCTGTACAGCTGGTGGTTTACGGGCATATGGCTAACCACCGTAGAATATGCCCCCGGCGGCCGTGGAGCCGTTCGTGGCTGCAGATACGGGTGCCTTTATAGAAAACCTCAATGGTACTCCGGCTGTAACGGATGTCCACTTTTTTCTTGACTTACTCATAGGGCACCGAATAATTCTGTGTCTCTATGGCGATATGATAATTCAGCTGGACGGTTGCCATTTTCCATTGTGCGAATTCATAGGAATGCACCGGAAGCGGCTGCATAAAGGGGGCTTTTTCCTCCTCGAATACGGAATAGCGGCTGCCCTCCCTTTTTTGGAAAGGCGCATGGTTAAACTGATCCAGCTCTTTCCAGATAGCGGAATTCATCTCGTTGATATCAAAAAACTTCCGGTTTCGCAGCCGGGCAGGGATGATCGCCGTACCATAGTGTTCTGCCATTTCATGGTATACAGTATTGACCTGCTGGTCGTACCAGTTTTTGTTATGAATCAGGGCAGTCTTGCAGTTGTCAGGTATATTAAATGTCCCACCTGAAATATTAGATTTCAAATATCTTATGCTCAATTATTATAATAAACTATCTGGCTCTTCTCCAATAGAGGTAACGAATGAATGCTTAAAACACTTAACATCTTTTGATGATTTCAATTGCACTAATTTCTAATTTCTTTACAAAAATACTTCTCATAAAATACATGCTGTCTTTCACACACGTTTATTTACTCTTTATAAGCATAAGAATTCTTTTAAAATAATCTCTTTTTATACAGAGTATAATTCCAAATATTAGTGCTAATAGATATCTTAAAATTGTGTAATTGTAAAGAATGTTAAATAAGAGGGTTGCAATAATAACTCCTAATGATAGCATGCTAATAAATTTACCATTGTATAACTTCGCAGAATTTATATGTTTTTTACACACAACTAGACTAAATATATAATGTGCCACGCAATACAATACATATGATACAAGTGTAGTATATCCCGCCGCCAAATAACCAAATTTGGGAATAAATAAATAATTTAATGCAACATTCAGAATGGCTGCAGATACTGACCCTATCATAATGAATTTGTTCTCTTCAAAATAAAATTCCAAATTTGAGAATAAAATATACATAAATATAAAAAATACACTCGCTGAAATAGGAGGAATAACATAGACAGCTTCATAATAATCTTTCGTCGCAAAGATTTTAATTACTTCTGGTGAAAAAAACATTAATAGTATAACAAGAATGCTCATTAATAATAAAAGAAGATTAGTTACTCTTTTAATTTCTTCATATTTCTTTTCCTTCAGACTCATATAAAACCAGGGAGTAAAAGATGCATTTATTGCATTTGTAAACAACTGCATTAACATACCAATATTATACGCTACACTATATATTCCAACTTCTGTTTTACCAGAAAACATATTAATCATTACTCTATCTCCTTGATTCAAGATTGAACCTGATAGATAATGCGGAAGTAATGGTAAATTAAATGATATTGCATATTTCCAATATTCTTTTACGAAAAAAGATTTACCCTTGATAAATTGATAGATCATTATCGTTCCACAAAAAATAACTTCTAACATAACTACCGAAAATACTCTAGCCAAAGCTCCTTGTCTAGTAACTATAACTGCAACTATACCCAAAATTGGATTTAGAAGCGATTTAGCTAGTGTAATTCCTACTAAAGCTTTATATTTAAATTCAAATCTCTGTCTTGCTGACCAAAATTGTAAAGCTGGGGTTACTGCCATTTCTATAAATATTAATACCATAAAAATTGTACTTAAACCGATTATATTATTAAAAAAATCTTTTCCTAAAAGATAAATAGCAAAGAAAATAGTAGTTATAACAACCGTCAATCCTTGCATTGAAGACGTAAATTTATTTCTTTCATCTTCATATTTTAACATCGCATTATTGAAAACACCATAATACAGATTTAGCGATGTGAAAATAACTAAGATATTCATCCACGATAAATATATGCTAAAAATACCATATTCTTCGGTAGATAAAATTCTAGTAAAAATGGGCACCGTGATCATTGAAATTCCTTTTTGCATAACATTACAAAAAGTGAACCAAATAGCAGCTTTAGCCGGTAAATTCATATTATATTTATGAAAAAATTTTTTTATCATTTTATTCACCGTTTTTTCCCAAATATATTTTTATTTTTCTTCTCAACTTGAATAGGAACAAATTCACTTTACTACGATTCGAAAGATATCTTGTTTTTTCATTTTTAGATAATTCGTAATTATATGTTTTGATAGAAATGCTTTCTAAACCACCATTTTGTCCTGTTTTTTTCAAATAAGATTCTATCATTCTATCAATTCCTGCATCCCAAAAATAATCAATCTTTTGATGTTCCTTAATTGCAAAATAGCTTATCGAATTTTTAATTGAATCTTCTAAACTTTTAAAGTCAGAAAATTCTGGAACCAATTTCTTGATCTTATCATTATCAAACACCATATTTCTTCCCTTATCACCAATAATTTCATCCACATCAAATCCAATATTTTTTCGATTTTTTTCAACCCAAGTGATTGGTATATCGATTAAAACAACTTTTTCACCCAATTCTTTTGCAATACATTCAATAACATTTCCCCATGTAGTCACATAGTCTCCGACAATATGTATAGCCTCTCCATATGCTCTTTGATTTAGCAACAATCCGTATGCACCCTTGGCAAAATCTATTGCATTAGTTAATGTACATTTTGTATTCTTATTACATATTACTATTGGTTTATGACATTTAATTCTATTTATAATTGTGTAGTAGTCAGTTGGGGCGACCTGATACGGTATTCTTGTATGTCCATATGTTATATAAGGTCTAATAATCGTATAATTAAATGAAACATTTTTATTTTGTAATAAAAATTCACAATTAGCTTTTTCTTGAGCATATCGCCATCTACAATTTCCTATTTTTGAATCTTCACGATAAATCGCATCTTTTGTATCTGTATATGCCGTTGCTGAAGAAATATAAATAAAATGCTGACAACGTTTATTCGAAATTTCAATTGTTTTTTCTAATTGCTCAGATATATAACTGATAAAATCAAAAATAACATCATAATAATCATCAATTTTATTTGTTATATTTTCGACTGTTTCCTTTCTTAAATCACCTATGATTAATTGCGCACCCTCCGCTATTTCTTCTTTTCTTCTTCCTCTATTATATATAGTAACAGAATCCCCTTTTAAAATAGCTAGTTTGCATATTTCCGAACTAATTATTCCACTACCACCAAACATTAATATTTTCATATTATCATCCTTTACTTATTTCTTTGTCTAAGTTCTCTAAGAATAATTCGAAAATCATATGGTATCTTTATTCTCAATTTCTGACGAAATGACCAACTCATTTTTGCAGCATCATGCAAATCATTATTTCCTAATTTCTTTCCAAACTCTTCTCGCATTTTATGTGGTTTCCACGATCTTAAAATTCTAGGATTTGATTTTACCACCATATTATAATCAACATGAAACCACTTACTTTCATTTTCAGAGATATGATTAAAGATTTTTTTACCCTTAATTGTATTTATAATAACAATAGATGTACCTCTTGGATTGTAATAAACTTCATTAACATCCGCTCCATGATAATCCCCAATAGTAATATCAGATGCATGATTATTACCACAAAAATGACAACTGTAACATGACCACCTTTGCATAATATGCACCGCTCTACCTATTTCAGTTTCATAAAAAACTTTCAAAAAAGTTTTATTGTTTTTAAAGTCTATTTTGAGCCATTGTGGTATCCATGGTTCTTTTTGTACAAATCTCATATTCATTTTTTTTATTTTAGACCTGTACTTACGTTCTATAATACCCACAAAACATTCCAATGCTTTAGGTGAGCTGGGTCCCTGGCATACAATATCAACAGTAATTAGATTTTCATATTCTTTTCCAAGCATCTGCTTTAGTCCTGCAACTTCACATGGAGTTCCAGAAAACAAAAGTTTCTTATTTTTCTTTAATAATTCTTCAATCTGAGAATATACATTTCCTTTTTTACTTTGTACATATTTTGAAGATTTCATATTCTCTATCTGAGCAATATTATTAGTCACAACATGATGACATCCTTTGAAATCATCATCCCAAACTACCCCAGCCACAAATGCATCTGTTTTAAAAGTATTCAAAAAACTATTTACAATAACCGAAAAAGCGCCCCCCGATGCACTTTTATCTACTATTTCTGAACTAGATGAATATCCAGCATATGTATCTTTTATTAAAACATTTTCTTTTACTTGCAACACTGGACAACTTTTATTACATTTTCCACATGAAATACATTTAGTTTCATCCATATGTGGGAATAAAAAGCCTTCACTATCTTCTTTCATTGTAATACATTTTGTAGGACACATAGCCACACAAACTTCACATCCACAACAATCCTTTTTTTCCATTTGTAAAAAGATTGGGGAATTTGCTAAATCTAAATTAACCAAAATAATTACCTCATCAATAAAAATGCCATGTTGGTTTTCCATTTAAAGTATATCTCAAATCTTTTGTTCTAATTGAGATTTTTTTTGCAGGAACTCCACCATATACACAAAACGATTCACAATTTTTCGTTACTACAGCACGCGATGCCACTACTGCTCCTTCTCCAATTTCAACACCTGGAAGAATTGTTGAATCAGAGCAAATCCATGCATGTTTATGAATAATCACCGACTGGGCATTTTCAAAATTAACTGCAAACATTGGATCGTTTACATCATGTTCTTCTGTCCAAATATGAACACCACCACCAAAGACAACATCATCTTCAATTATTATTTTTCTTCTTCCATCTAATATACAATTATTAGAAATAACACATCTGTTAGCTGTAATATTCCATGGTGATCTAATTTCACTTCCTCCATATATTACAGTATTTTTTGTTATCTTCATTTTGAAAACAAATTTATATAGAATATTTCTGATCTTATGACTCGGAATTTTTCCAGCCAAAAGAATATTATATCGCATCCATCCATATAAATACGGATTAATTGTAGAATATATGAGCCCAGCTATTTTTTTTATTCCGTTTTTAGAAGACCCTGAATTATTTCGCTTGTGTTCTAATCCATTCTCATCACTAGTCTTTTTTATCCTTTTTTGTTCTGCTCTTGCATCCATTTTTTCTTGTAGACACGAATAAATATGCAGCCACACATTGTTTAGTATAATTAACACAATAATTATAATAATAAATATCATCTTTGTACCTCGTTTAAAGCATTTTTAAGAAACTGCATTGATACCTTCTTTTTTAAGTTAAGTGTATTCTCTATTTCTTCATAAGAAAATGGTTGTTTTAAATATTCTTCAATGGAATGACTTCCATCATAAAACTGTAATGAGACACCGCAATCACGCATTAAATCATTTATCTTATTTAATTTATCTTCTCGACCAAGAATTACAAAACGTTTGGTATTTTTTATTGAAAACACAGTTCCGTGAAATGAATCAGATATTACTAATTCAGCATTTTTATACGCCCCTAACCAACGTCTAACATCTATTGAATCGTATGATTTATCTGCCCAACTGCAATATCTGCCAATACAAATAATTTTTAAGTTTCTTTTTTCTGAATACTCTTTTATTCTATCTTTATACTCATCTAAAGTATCAAATGAATATACTAGTACATATTTATTTTCTGGAAGCGAGATTGATATATTGCTAAAATCATATATTAACGTTGGATCTAAGACAATTTCAGCTTCTCTTCCCGTGTTATTTCTTATCAATTCATATGTATGATGATCTCTTACTGATAAACTCTTAATTTTCATTATTGCTTCTTTTATATCTGATGACAAATCATAGTTTACAGATGTTTGTCCAGCACTTGGTGCATATGAAATAGTCGGTGTTTTAATTCCAACACCGTAAAATAATTTGTTAAAATAAGGATGTTCTACCTTAAAAACTTCATCACTTCCCAATATAATCAAATCGCATCCTAATGCGTCAATTTCTTCAGCATTTTTTACAATTTTACTACTGCTGTACATTTGTTTTCTAGCTTTATAAAAATTATAATTTCGTATCAAACATCGCATAGCTAATACTGGGTGTTGTTTCCTGTTCTTATAGTTTAAATTCATTTTCAAATTCATTTTAAATAAATGAGGCGGAAATATCGATATCATTACACATTCATGACCAAGTACTTTTACTGTTTGCTGAAGCGCGTATGAGTGAGCCCTAGCTCCATAATTATCCCCATAAAACCATGTCATTATTCCAACTTTCAATTTCCTTCCTCCTCAATTATTTCGTTTTTCTTATCTTCAAAAAAATATTTCTGTCTTGCCTGAATACTATCGGCTCCCTTTATACCATGCCATGGATAGCATTCATTTATTTTTACAATTTTTTTACTATATTCATCCATTTTTGTGATGTACTTTGCAGGAACACCTCCCCAAACTTCATTATCTGGCACATCCTTTGTAACAACACTGCCTGCCGCTATAATACAATTTTTACCAATATGAACATTAGGCATAATTGTCGCATAAGCACCTATAAATGTATTATCCTCTATTTCAATCGAACCTATTTTTCCTACTGGCTTACCCAAATAATGTGACACACACGCTGTTGAATAATCATGTGTAATAAAATTACAATTTGCTGCAAGTATTACATGATCGTGAATACTAATCAGATATGGTTCATTTCCTAAGTTTCGCGTATAAAACTCACAATCTTTACCTAGATGATATAGAAATGGGCGATACAACTCCGCTCTTTTATTTCCAGTTACAAACAATGCTCTAAATTTCAAAAATTTTCTCTGTAATTTTTCTGTCATAATTGCAAATCCTACTCTCTCTTATCCACCATATTTGCCCCTTTATATTTTTTCCAACTATATAGTATTATTGCACTACTAAATACCCAGGGAAGTAATGTTTCTGGTTCATAAAATGATGTACCCGCAAAACAATATATTAGGAAATAAGTCTGATAGAATAAACAAAACGATAGAATTTTTACCAGTTTATCATCCACAGTAATAATCCCTAAACTTATTTTTTTTATCAGTTTTATTGCTCTAGAATATACTGTTATAATAAATATAAAAAATGGTAATGAACCAATTATGCCAAGTTCGCATAGCCATTGAATATAACAATTATGTACATGATAACTGGTTCCAAAGATATTATTATATTTAAACCAAAACCAACCATGTCCAAAAATAGGACTTGAAACAAATCCAGCGCCTCCCATTCCCCATAATTCATAACGATGAGTAGAAACATCCCCTGCCTGAATCTGCTCTTGAAATCTTACAATAAAGTTATTGAGTCCTGGAATGAATGTTGAGCCGATTAAAAATAATGTAATAATCAAAATAAACAAAGAAAAAAGTTTAAATAATCTACTCATTTTCTTATTACTATTGTAAACATAATATGTAACCACAAAACCAATGGCAATCCATAATATTGGTCCTCTTTTACCTGTAAGTAATAATGAAATAGCAATTAGCAAAGAAAACAAACATACCTTATTTTATTTTTTTATTATTAGTAAATAAGATTCCACTAACGCATGCACATAGTCCCATTGCTAAGTACATTGCATCCTGTGAGTTAGAATAATTAAATCCCATAATAAAACCTTTGTCATACATAACTCTTAAATCATAGAGCGTTATTGGTTTTACAATTGGATATATAAAATTATTGAATACACTTGGGCTTGCATAACACAACAACGTCCAGAAAGTATGAAAAAGAGCCATTGCAATCATCATATTAAAGGCAAACTCAAACCAATAATCTGTTTTTGTAGCAGCCAGAAGAAATATAAAGAATACAATCATAACAAATTGAAGAAACCAAGCACCATGCGCAAAATCTTGATTATTCCAAAATAAAATTATAAGTATAAATATGCCTACAAGTGATTCCTCCCAAGTTATTTTTTTTCCACCATACTGAATTATGTTGTATATAGAGCATACTAATACAACTCCAAGTAACACTGTCCAAATAGAGGTACTAATCAATAGAGCTGCTCCGCCTCGCGTAAAAGTATAAATACATAATATAAATACTGAAAGAAAAAATGGAAGTCTATTTATGTTTATTCTCAATTTCACGCCTTTTATTTCCTCCTAATACTTATAATAGTTGTTTCAATCTTTCTTGAAACTGGTTCACATCATTTTCATAATTAAAATTATGTGATATAAATTCCTTGCTATTCATTTCTATTGAATTAGTATTTATCTTATGCGCACATAAAGATTCAATAATGTCCACATAATCATTTGGTGTTTCACAAAAGAAAAAATCTTCCTTATCTCTTGCAGGAATCCCTTCTATTCCAATAGTATTAGTTAAAACCGGAATTCCTGCTGAAAGTCCTTCTAATACTTTTACCTTTACCCCAGCACCTAAAACCAATGGCACAACTAAACACATTGATTCCTCAAAATATAGTTTAATATCCTCAACAAAGCCCGTAATTTGTATTCTATCAGACTCATATTTTTTTAAAACATCTGGCGGATTACTACCAATAATAATAAAATGAATTTCCTCATCTTTAAGAAGTGGCCACACATTTTTTATAAACCAAACAATAGATTTCCAATTTTCAGGTCTTGAAATTGCTCCAAAAAAAATAATGTTTTTATTACTTTCTTTTCTCTTATATGGTAACATATTTTGAAAATAAGGACACCACACCATAATTTTATCAGTATCATATATTTCATTACAAATCAAATCTCTATCTTTTTCATTATTCAGAATAATTAAATCTGACTTATTTAGTAATTCAATTTCTCGTTTTTTTATTCTTAAAGCTTTCTTTCTAAGAAAATGTTTTTTAATTCCTGATTCTGCTTCAGCTTTCCTTTCATGCCCTAAAAACGAAACATCTTCTTCAATAATAACTGTTTTAGCATTAGGAAATATTTTCTTTGCTTTTTCTAGCATCAGTGCAATTTCGGTCCATTGAAAAATAATAATTTGGGGGTCATATCCTTTTTCTTTCATCTGCATCATCTGTTTTAGCGCACACTCTGCATAATAAGGAGAAATTAATCCTGCATTACGATTCCAAATGTTAACTTTTGAAAATCGACTTCTCCATTTCATAGTTCTTCCTGCTTTACCATCCCATGTATAATAGAAAATTTTATTCTTTATATTATATTTATCTAAATCTACTTTTTCTTTTATATTGCAATTAGCAAAAGATATTAAGTAAATATTGTATTCTTCCTTATCATGTAATTTTTTCAAATAAAAGTTTTGTGTTTTTCCTGAGGCATGTCCCACATTATCATATGGTGCCATCAAAGAAACCCATAAAATATCCTTTTTTTTCATTTTTCATTCACCTAAAACTAATATTTGTCATACCCATGTTTGAATTCATATAGTCTCTTATTCCATATCTTACACAGTTGACAGAAAATTGTCCTTTCATGATTCTTTTTAAAAACCTCAATAAACAGAATATAATACCTTGTATTTTATGATCTGAATAATGACTCACTAAGTATAACTCATTTCTTGTTCTATAATATTGACTTAATTTACTGCCTGCTCCTCCGCTAGAAGCACTTACTTTATGATAAATAACAGCCTCTGAATTATAAATAATACTATATCCATTTTTCTTCAACCTAACACAAAATTCAGCGTCTTCACAATACATGAAATACTGATCATCTAAGTATCCCACTGTTTCAATAACATTTTTGGGTATTAACATCAAACACCCCGTTGCGAAATTAACATACTTTTCCTCAATTATTTTTTTGTCTTTCGTTCTTATTCCAAAATGTCTAATCTTTGCCTTATTTAAATTCATTTCTCCACCAGCATACCAAATATAATCAGGCTTAGAATGAAATAATATTTTTCCAGTCACTATCCCATTATCTTTATTTTTCTTTGAAGAAAATACCATATCAGAAATAAAATTTTTATCAACTGTCGTATCATTATTAAGCAACACCACATATTCTGCACCATTATCTAATGCATATGATATTCCCAAATTGTTTCCACCTGCAAATCCCAAATTTTTTTCTGCTTGCAAAAAAATCACGGATTCATTTAGTTCACTTTTTATATAATCTACATTTGCAGAAGCATTATCTACAACGATGATCTCATAATTTGTATAAGCAATTTGTTTTAAACTCTTTACACACTCCAAAGTATCATTATTTCCATTATAATTGACCAAGATAATACTTACCTTATCATTATACACTTTATTGGACATCACATTTTCCCTCTAACTCTTGACAGAATTTATTTAAAATAACATCCCAGTCCATTTCTTCTGAAACCTCTTTCATTATTTTTTTCTGTTCAGTAATTATATTCTTATCATCAACTATCTTTTTCATTTCAAGATATAATGATTTTTCATCACCTGGCTTGGCAATCAACCCGAACTTTCCATCTAAAAGCTGCTCACGGATTCCACCTGTGTCGGTTGCAATAACAGGAGTCTTATATTCTAGAGCAAGTGGTATAATACCAGATTGAGTTGCATCTAAATATGGCATTACAGTTATTACATTTGGTCCATCAAATAACATTCCTACTTCTTCATCTTCAATAAATCTATTCATCAATTTAAAGTTCGGAAGATTTTTCATTAAATCCTCAAATTCTTCAGTTTGTCCTTTCCCAGCAATCGTTAAACTTACATTTTGATATTTTTCGCATAACATATTAAATGCTTTCAATAGCACTCCAATGCCCTTATATTTCTCTATTCTTCCAAAAAACATAAAGTTTATCTTATCTTTAGAATACAATGTTGAATCCTGCTTCATTTGTTTATTTTTATACATTTTAATAATACCATGAGGCATAAATATTATATTTTTTTTATCAATACCATATTTTTTTTCAACAACTTCTGTGAATGATTTTGTTAAAACAACTACTATATCTGATTGCTTCATAAACTTGCCAAAAAGAGAACTTCTAAGTTTATTAGCGCCGTAATGACTTATTGGATCATGGCAAAATGTTACAACTTTTTCATATGCAATTGTATTATCCAAAAAAACAGCCCACGGATGATAAAATGGCCTAATTATATAATCAAATTTAATCTGTTTTTTTTTGTAATGTTCAACTATTTTTTTCTTGCCAGATACAAATAGACGAGTGGTATTAACTAAAAACTCTATATTACTTGAATATGTATCTACCTCATATATTTCCTTAAAAAAAGAATCACATTCCCATTCAGTTCTATTCACTGTCTGCTTTGAAATTAACACAAATACTTCATATCCATTTTTTGCCATAGACCTTGCAATTTCAATCGTAAAAACAGGTCCTGCATTATTTCTTCCTAAATAATCTATTAATACTTTTTTCATAAAACACCATTTATAGTACAACTAGGGATATTGTTAAAATATCCCCAGTTAACATCCTTTTATAATATTATCTTATAAGGAAAGATTCACCTTTGTTAACTCTGTCTCGCCAATAATTTAATAAATCATGCATCGTCTGTTCAAAACTAATTTCCGGTTCCCATCCAGTATGTTCTTTAAATTTTCTACAATCTGGTATCTGTAAGTCTGCATCTATTGGACGTAGTCTTTCTGGATCTGTTAAAACTTCAATCTTATCTTTCATTGTTGAATAAGAAATTAAAGTATTAAGAGTATCTCCTACCTCACAAGTATAAGATCCACCAATATTATAATAAGCTCCAGCAATTGGATTAACTGTAACTAACATATAGTATGCGCGTACTGCATCTCTTACATCTGCATATGTTCTTAATGATTGTAAATTTCCAACCATAACCTTTGGTTCAATTAAGCCTGCCTCAATCATAGCAATTTGTTTTGCAAATGTTGATTCATGGAAAACATCACCTCTACGAGGTCCTGTATGTGTAAACATTCTAGTTGTCATAACTGTCATTCCATATGCCTCAGCATAGTATCTACCTAATAAATCTGTTCCAACTTTTGAAATGGCATATGGTGACGCTGGATGGAATGGACACTCTTCATTAATTCCGCTTTCTGGTTTCTTTTCAGCTGGAATTTTTCCAAACACCTCTGATGATGCACAAACATGTACTACTGGTTTATATTCTTCATCTGTTTCCATAGCAAGACGAAAAGCTTCTAATAAACGTGCTGTTCCTAAAATATTAGTATTCAAAGTATCTATTGGTGCAGTGAAAGAAGTCAATGGATAACTCTGTGCTGCCAAATGGAATACATAATCTGGCTTTATTTTGTTAACAGTTGTCATTAATGATATTTCATCATTTAAATCAGCATATTCAAAATATAATCTATCTTTTTTATTTGCTCTATCAAGCAAGTGTGTTACATTATCAAGTGGACTTCTCCATCTACAAACACCATACACTTCCCAATCTGTCTCTTTTAATAAAAAATCTGCTAAATGAGAACCAACCATTCCTGTTATTCCTGTTATTAACGCTTTTTTACTCATCTTTCTATCTCCTTAAATTCTATTTTTATTTTTTCTGTAAAACTATTATCTTTAATTATATTATATTCTTCTAAATACAAGCTTTCCATTTGTGTTATTCTTGGTCTGTTTTGATAAAACGCATCTCTAGGCTGAACAATTGTATATTTTAATTTATTATCTAAAATCCTATTGATTTCATCCGCTATTCTAACTCTACTTACTAGTTCTTTACCAGCCACATCTAAAACAAATGGTTTATACTCATCCCAATGAAGTGACATCCAACACACTACATTAACAACATCACTTACAACAATACAATTTCTATAAAATGGATGAAATATTTCAGCAACTTCATCTTTATTAATGCAGTCTAAGCAATATGAAACAAATCTATCCCTTGCCGAAGCAACATATGACAATCTAATACATTTAAAAAATGGACTTTGTTTAAATTCATCTTCAATTGCCTTTTTCATTCTTCCATAAGGTGTTTTTGCGTCTGTTTCGGATTCCTCATTGTATATTTCCCCTGAAATATCACCAAATACTGCATCACTTGAAAAGAATAGAACCTTGCACTTTCTATCAATAGCTTCTCTAATAAAATAGCTAGTTCCCTCTACATTTATTTTCCAACAGAAATCAAATTCATCAGCACACTTATCCGGTCCTGAAATTGCTGCTGTAAAAACTATAAAATCAACTTCTTTTAAAATATCATAATTAAAATTTTCTGGTTGTTGTAAATTTAAAACTTCATCAGCATTTTCATTTTGATCAATTTTCAGAATGCTTTCAATATTGGGATCTTCCTCAAACTTTTTTAGCAAAAAACTTGCAATATAACCTCCACTACCAACTAAAGCTATTTTCATCATATCTCTTCCTTTCCAAAGAATTTATCTTCAAGCATCAAACACAAGCAATGATAAATAGGTAAATGATACTCTTGGATCATGTATGTTTCTGTTTCAGGCGCCTTTATACACACATCTGAAACTTCAGCTAATTCACCCCCACTTGCACCTGTTAATCCAATTACTTTAATTCCAAGAGCTCTTGCTACAACTGTCGCACTCATTACATTTTTACTATTTCCTGACGTTGATATCCCCAAAAACACATCGCCCTGCCTACCAAAGCCAAACAATTGTTGAGCAAAAACACCTAATCCATCAACATCATTTATATATGCTGTTGTTAAAGCTTCATGAGCAACTAATGGAATAGCCATTAATGAACATTCTAAATTATTTGCGAGTTCTTGTCCTCTTATAGAGTCAATTTCAATCAACCTGTCTGCAAACTCTTTGTCTACAGGTCTTGGTGTTTTAAATCTTTTCATTAACTCACCTGCTATATGCTCTGAGTCAGCCGCCGAACCACCATTGCCAGCTACTAATAATTTACCTCCTTGACAATAGCACTCCTCTAAAATCAAATAAGCATTAATTATATCTGTCTGAATTGCATCAAGCGCTGGATACCTCTTTAGCAATAACTTAATATGTTTTACTAACCTATCCTCTAATGCTTTCATTTGTCTTCACCTCTTTTCATACTATATTATAAATTTTTATCAACAAATTCTTGAAGTGAACAAACTGTTTGCTCCTGTCCAAAATGATCATTTCCAATTAATGCTGTTTTGCAACCAGCTGCTTGACCTGCAAGTATATCATTTTCACTATCACCAATCATCCATGACTGTGACAAATCAATATTAAAATCTTTTGCAGCATCTAATAACATTCCTGGCTTAGGTTTTCGACAGTTGCAGTCGATTTTTAATTCAACAACTTCTCCATCATAACCCTTATGTGGATGATGCGGACAATAGTATATACTATCAACATACACTCCTTTTTCACCCAATAATGTTTCCATTTTGTTATGAATCATATTCAATTCTTCTGTTGTTACTTCACCGCGAGCAATTACCGGTTGATTTGTAACTACAATAGTTAAATACCCTGATTCATTTATTTTTTTTAATGCTTCTGGTACACCCTCCAACAATTCAAAATCATCCATATTTCTCAGGAATCCTTTGTACTCATTAAGTGTACCATCTCTATCTAAAAAAATAGCTTTTTGTAAATTCTTTAAATTTCTTCTTCTTATTTTTCCAGATATACAATCCTCACTAACAGAATAATATCTTTCAGGAGTTCCCATATCCTTTACATATTCAGGGCTATCATAACAAAACATTTTTCCAGTTCCTGAATATGGTTTTAAAAGTTGACGGTCTAAATCCACTTTTTTTGTATCAGGTCTTTTCTCCAATATTTGGGGTGAAATAACATGCAAACCAGCATTCACTCTGTTTTTATAATATCCTTTTCTATCATCTTCTTTTGCAAGCCATTCCTGTACGACGCAATTTGAATCGGCTATAATTAATCCACTATCATAAGGATGATTATTAGGATGTGTAAAAAGTGTTATTAAACCACCTTTCAATTTATGATACTCTACAAATCGATTGAAATCCACATTAAACATAGAATCTGCATTTAGTAATAAAAAATCTTCTTTTAATCGATCTTTCAATTCAAAAAGTGCCCCAGCATTTCCAAGTGGCTCATCTTCAATAAAGTATTCTATATCAACACCAAACGGCTTTTCTGTTGCAGGTGAAATACCTTTTCCATCACCAAAATAATCCATAATTACATTTCCTAAATGGCTTACTGTAATAATAATATCTGAATATCCCTGCTCTCGTAAGCATTCTATCTCATGTTCTAGTACTGGCTTATTATCTATTTTAATCATCGGTTTTGGAATTACACTTGTAATTGACGAAATTCGTGTACCTTTCCCGCCAGCCATAATAACAACATTCATTTATTAGATCTCCTTTTGTTCTGCAGGCTCATATGATTCCGGTGTATAATGTATCACTCTTGTTCCACCTGTTTCAAACTCAAATGGAATATATAATAAGTCACTCATTGCCCTCTTAACTGCTTCTTGATATTCTGGTTGTACATAAAAAACTAAAAATCCACCACCACCAGCTCCAAGTAATTTTCCCCCTAAAGCCCCGGCTTCAATTCCTTTTTTATACAGATAATCTATACTATCTGTGGATACCGCTGAACCTGTCTGTCTTTTCAATTTCCAAGTATGATCCAAAAGTCTGCCAAATTCATCAATATTAATTTTTTTTTCCGTTAATGTTCTTTCAGCTTCATCAACCAATGAATACATTTCTTTTAGTTGATCTATCTTATCTTCTTTTCCAGATGAATTAGCCTTTTGTACATCAGATGAAAATCTTGTGAACCCAGTAAAAAACATTAATAAGTTACAATTTAATTCTTTTTTTCTCTCTGGGGAAATAATCAATGGAAGTACTTCATAATCATTATCATAAAAGTTTATTCGATTAAAACCACCGTAGGAAGCAGCAATTTGATCTTGCCATCCACCAGCCTCCATACACAGTTCTCTTTCAAGCCGTATCGCTTCATCAGCTAACTTCTTTTTATCTGCATATTTTCCTTTTAATGCATAAAAACCATTAAGCATTCCAACTGCAAACGAACTACTCGTCCCTAGTCCTGATCTGGCTGGTAGATCCGCCTCGTATGTTAATCTTATTTCTTCCATATCTAGCATCTTCATAGCATTTCTGATCGCCGGATGTTGTATTTCATCTATTGAATTTACATACTCCATTTTTGAGTAAGTTAAATGTGTTTTAAAATCAAAAAAACGTGGTAAATGACGAACATTTACATAGCAATATTTATCAAATGTCGTAGACAAAACAGCTCCACCATGTTCATTAAAAAATTTTGGCATATCTGTTCCACCACCAAAAAAAGACATTCGAAAAGGTGTTTTTGTTATAATCATAGTTCTCTCCTTATTGTTTCTTAAAGACTTTCTCTATCCATTATATCTATATATTGCAATTATTTGTTTATCTGCCTTTTATTTTATTTAAACATTTTTTTGCAAATGCATATAAACCACTCTTAACTAATACTAATCTAAATACTGTTTTGATTCTTACAGATTTAGATATTGGGTAATATTTTTCAAATAATTTTTCTCCAGATAAAATTTGCGCATCTTCAAAAAATGCTTGTCTCTTTTTATTAGTCTTTACTGATTCAAACATTTCTTTTACACCATGTACTAATTTATCAGGTTCTACTTTCATAAAATCCATACTGCTTTTTATGTTTTCAAATATATATTTTCCTTTTTCCGATTGAATAAGAACTCTACTAGTACCAAGATCATCATCAAAATCTTCATTAAAATCATAAACCGAAAAACAGTCCCATATTGTAAAATCACTTAAACGGTACCTATATTTAAAAGAACAATTATAACATGACGGTCTATCAATCATATCATCAAAAAAAGCTCTTAACATCGGATCCGATTCCGCACCAGCATGATATATATTTTTTTCCTTGTTGATAATACTCATCGTAGAATATTTATAACCATAATACTTATCCCTAAATCTAATATTGGTATCTGGATAATTATCAACCTTTTGATAACTTATGTATTTTTTCCAAATCAATGGTGATGGAATACCATGGCAAACAACATCTACCAATACTAATTTTTCATGCTTTTTTCCAAGAAATGCAACAAGTCCTTCTATTTGACACGGTGTTCCACTAAAACATACCCATCTATTTTTCGATAAAAAATCCTTAACTTCTATAAAACAATTTTCTATATCACTTTGTACATATTTACTATTTCTTAATTTATATAACTCCGAGACTTTTTCTATATAAACATGATGTACGTTAAATTTTTCATCATAGGCTGCTCCGAATACTACCCCACCTAAAGAAATAACATAGGATGCTATTGTTGTAAAAACGCCTCCTGATGAACTGTCTTTTCTAATTAACTGATTTTTATGCTGTGCTATGTATCCTACTTGCTCTTTTTCTTCAGGCTCTGTTTTAAGTAAAACAGGACAAGTATTTTCACATTTTTTACAATTAATGCATTTCTCTGAGTTAATGATTGGATACTTAAATCCTTCTTTGTCAACCGCCATAGTAATACATTGTATTGGACATATTGATGCACAAGATGCACATCCTGTACATTTTTCTTTATTTGCTAGCAAAGGTCTGTACTCCCTTCATCAGAAAGTGCTTTTTTTAAATATTCATATGAATTTTCTCTTACCTTGTCCAATAATAGATTTGCATGCTCAAAATCCACTTCTCTATTTAGACAATACTTAATATTTTCATCTCCATTCATAAGCCTATTTGATATATCAGTTAGCTTGAATAACGTATCTAACCTGCTGTTTGTTGACTGAATTGAGTTATTATTATATCTTCTAAATGTGAAGAAAATCTTATTATACAAAATTGAAAAAAGGGTGCAATGAAAGGAATCTGTACATACATATTCAGAGTTTTTAATTAAGTTCAAAAAGTCTGATGGATCAATATCATACGGGCTCTCATCTGCATATTGTTCATCACATTTTACATATTCATCTAAGTGTACTAATGCTACAATTTTACATCCTGTCTCTTGTTTTAATCTCTTCGCAAAATCTCTATGCAATGGATTATTGCCTAGAAAATAGCAGAGAATATATGGTTCATCTATTAACGGTTTTGAATCTTGTATTTTATTCCATTCTTCTCCTGAAAAAAGAAGTGTAGGATCACATACTATTGGCACATCCCGTCCTGTTAATTTTTTTACCAACTTCTGGCCTGATTCTTCTCTTACTCCTATGTGTTTTATTTTTCTCAAGAACTTTGCAGCTTTTCTTGCACTATCCTTTGGCAACGATGCCTGTCCAAAACTCGTTGAGTATGCGATTGTATTTGTGTTTTCTGGAACAAAGTTCAATGTATAATAGTCAGCTGCAATATTTCCTGGAAGCCATAATTGATCACTTCCAACCAAAACAGCAGAATACTTTTGACTTGTTAGACTAGCAAGTTCCTTTTTTGAATTATATTGCTCTGATAACTTAAATTCTCTTTTGCTAAATTGAATAAATCTATTATTTCTGATTTTTGATTTTGCTGCATAATTACCTTTGGAAAACTTTTTAATTGCCACATTTTTTGCCATTCCAAATTTTGTAAATAATATTTTCGATGTTAAAGAAGCTTTAATAAAATATTTTATTTTTGCTTTTTTGATTTCTCCTGCAAAACCTTCAATATTTATTGTTTCATTATCTATTCCCATATTATCTAGCGCCATTTGTGTTGCATAAGCTTGTAGCATACTACCATAATTATGCTGAAAATAACAAGATACTATTCCAACCTTTTTCATACGTTTATTTCTCCAATTTTTTCGAATAAATTCTTTCGTAATGTTCTGCCATACATTTTGTATTATACTGATTTAAAATCTGCATATATGCTTTATCTTTTAACTTTTCTGTTTCATTCATTTTTGCAAATAAAATAGCTTCTACAAAATCTTTTTTTGTATTGCATACATATCCATTATCATTGGACTTTATCACATCATGATTTCCTATTACATCAGATACAATACACAATTTTCTCATATACATAGCCTCAAGTAAACTCATTGGTAAACCTTCCCACAAGGAAGTTAATACAAACACATTCGCAGACATAGCCTTACTCAAAGCTTCATTTCTGTCTATCCATCCTGTTATTTCAATATTGGAACTATTTAATTCATCTCTAAGTTCTCCATCTCCAATCCATACAAATTTAATATCTGGCAGTGCCTTAGCTACTTCATTAAACAGTTTTGGATTCTTTTGATAGCAAATTCTACCCAATGTAAAAACTGTAAAAGAAGAATTAGGTTTGTATTTTATTTTTCCAATCAATTCTCTCATTTCATCTATATCAATCCCGTTATTCACATATGTAGCATTCTTGGTCAATTGCAATGTTTCTCTATGCTCACCTTCGCTACATGATATAACAGTGCACGATTTTCTAACTGATATTCTTTCAATAAATTTAAATATGTTTCTCTTTGCAAATCCATAATTTGACATTAAAAAGCTATAACCATGAGGTGTATAAAATAACGCTATTTTTTTTCCATTGAAAGCCCATCTACCTATTACTCCAGCCTTTGACGAATGTAAATGTATTATATCCGGATTAATATGATTAGCAATTTTTTTAATTTCAAATAAAGTTTTTAAATCTTTATTTAGCGAAATTGAACGCGTAAAATTATTCACTTCTATTAAATGTATTCTCTTATCAAATTGATTTTTGTAGTCAAACGGTGTTTGTGGTCGCACCGCATAAGCTATATACATCTCATATTTGTTTACTAATTCATTGGCTAGTTCCAAAATATAAGTATATACACCTCCACCCATTGCCTCCACAACAAACAAAAGTCTTTTTTTATTTTTCATAATTCTCCTTATATTCCTGTCACTATAACTCTTTTTAACGACAAACAGCGGAAGATTATATAATCTCCGCTGCGGCACCTCAACCCTCCTTAGTCTGCCAAAACGCTTGATATTCCAAGCTTTTGCTCACTTTTCCGGGTAAGAAAATATGAACTTCGAAGTATAGCCATTCGCCTCACAACTCCTTGTCCCTATTATGCCCTATTCATATTATGCCTCATCCATAAACCAAGGATATAATAAGAAAAATCGTATTCCATCTTCTTACTACAATAATATCCTATAAAAATTTTTGATTAACTCAAATTTAATTCTATAAATATGTATTAATAACTGCCTATTATCCATTCTCTTAACTCGCATGCCTATCCCCAAACAAAACCCCCACCGTCTTCAATAATATCTTCACATCCATCCCAATGTCCCAACTATCAATATACTTAGAATCCAGTTCCACAACCTCTTCAAAATCCGTAATATCACTCCGCCCGCTAACCTGCCAAAGCCCAGTCAGCCCCGGTTTCATACTAAGCCTCTTCTTATGATGTGATTCGTACTGTTGAAACTCCCCCACCGTGGGCGGCCTGGTACCAACCAAACTCATATCCCCCATCAACACATTAAAAAACTGAGGAAATTCATCCAAACTAGTCTTCCGAATAAATTTACCAACCTTTGTGATGCGAGGATCATTATCCATCTTAAACATTATCCCACTCATCTTATTCTGCTTCATAAGCTCTGCTTTCCGTGCTTCCGCATCAATATACATAGAACGATACTTAAACATCTTAAATCGACGTCCATTTCTACCTACCCTCTCCTGCTTAAAGAAAATAGGCCCTGGTGAATCTATCTTTATAAACAGTCCAAGTATAATGGTTAGTAACACCGTAAAAATACTTCCTACCAACCCACCTGCAATATCCATAGCCCTTTTAGCAATATTCTGAATAGGCGAAATCTCTCTTCGGCTGGAAGCCAACGTCGTAAATCCACCTATCCTGATAATTCTCTCATTTGTCAATTCCATCCCAAAGTTAGCCAGATTAATATATAACATACTGCCTATATCACTAACAAGATTTATTAACTTCTGAAAATCATCATTCTTCATATTTCCATCTAAAAAGACAGCATCAACCACATTCTGTATAACATACTGTCGTACCGTACTATGCCCGGCTACCACAGGAACTCCTGCTATCGTTTGCCCTGTCATTTCCTTATCCAGTATTGCACAGCCAAAGACATCATAAAACCAATCGTCATTTTCATTCATGCTTTTCAGTATAGCACCAATCTTATCAGATGTAGTAATCACCAATAGCTTCTGGCTTGTCCCATTACCTTTATGCTTGGTATTAAAATATTCCTTATACCAATAACGAACAATCCAGTCAAATACTATCTCAAGCAAGTAGAATACGATAAATACGGTTCTTGAAAACTCTTTTCCTTTGCCAAGCATATACAGACTCACAATCAGCAGGGCAACTTCAAATGTGCTGATTTTTAACACATTCCGAAATTCCCTGTAGTGTCCTCTGTGAGACATATCCTTATAGGGATCTAAAATTTTAACCAGTACAACCCGCAATACTACAAGCAAAAAGTACCCCAGCAAAAACACACTGCTCTGAAATAATGCTATACTGCCTGTTCTTAAATAGATACATAAGAAATAAACTGCCGTTAGTATCGCAAACTCAATTATTGCTATATAAGTTCTATATAATTTATTTGCACGTGGGTTCATTCATAACTCTCCCGTTTCCTATTAATATAATCTAATTTCCCGCTACTGCCTCTTTTGCTGCATTTTGAACATCTTTTTCCCCATAACCATAGCCATAATAACCGCCATACTTTTTACCATAATATTTTCCATAATAACGGCCATAATAACCTTTTCCATCCATATCAACTTTATTTAATACTGCACCTAGGATTTTACAACCGCTCTTCTCCAACTGCTGTTTTACCTTCTGCGCAAATTTATAACTAATAATATCAGCTTCAATTACAAATACAGCACCATCGCTAACTGTGGAAACAATCGCTGCATCAATAATGCTTCCCAATGGAGGACAATCAATAAATATGTATTCATACTCCGGACGTAACCGGGCGATTAATTCTTCAAATTTATCACTACCCAGCAATTCTGATGGGTTCGGAGCCACTGGCCCCGTAAAGATAAAGTCCATATTTTCTATATTTGTACCGCACAGACAATCATCCAATGCACATTGTCCGGTCAGATACTCTGATAAACCTTGAACCTTTTTATCCGCCTGATATCTTGCAACAGTTACTGATTTACGAATATCTGCATCGATCATCAATACTTTCTTCCCAGCCTCTGCCATAGAACTGGCAAGACGGAAGACTAATGTTGATTTTCCTTCGTTGGGAAGGCAGCTTGTAAATGAAACAACTTTTATTTTTTCTCCACAAAATTGAATATTCGTACGTAAAGTTTTGTATGCTTCACTTGACTGGAAATTTAGTGCATCTATTTTTTCAAAATTTACTTTTTTCATAATCTCTTCTCCTTACCGCCTGAATGGTAATTTTCTCTGTCTGGATTGTTTCTTACTTTTATCACCAGTTGGTATTGTTCCTAATGTTGTGATTCCAAGATACTTCTCAATGTCATCTGCTGTTTTAATGGTATCGTCCATCATAAAGATTAATATTATAATAAATGCTGCAACTACTGCTCCTAAGAGACCGGCAATGGCACAATTTTTAACTGTACTAGGACTACTTTTTGTCTCTGCTATATGACCTTTCTCGACAATACTTGGTTTGTCTTCCTGCTTCATAATATCTGCAATACGATCAGAAGCAACTTCAGCTACTTCATCTGTAATTGTCTTCGCCATTTTTGGATCCGGGTCTGTCACTGTAATTGTTATAATTCGTGTATCAGCCGGATTTGAGATCTCAATCTTCTTTAACAGCTCTTCATATTTCAGATCAAGTTTCAGATTTTTGATTACTTCTTCCAGAACCGGACGGCTCTCCACTAATATAGAATAATCTTTTGTTAGCTGTGATCCCATCTGTATATCTGCCAGGGATGTGATGCTTGTTGACTTTGTCAAAATATACAACATTGATGAAGATTTAAACTGGGGTGTAATCATTGTCTTTGTAAATATTCCGGCAACTCCGGCACATACTACCATTGCCAATACTATAATCCAAAATTTGTGCAAGAGGACAAAGAATATCTCTTTTAAGTCAATTTCCACTTCGTCGTTTTGTAATTGATTGGTTTCCATTCGTAATTACCTTTCTCTAAATGTATTTATTTTGTAAAATGCATTCTGGATTGTCTACTAACATTTTTTTAATCTGCGCAGAATCGCAGATGGTTCCCAGATGCTGCAATGACTCTTTGATTTCCGGAGTGCGGTGACCTGCATCATGGCAATCTGTTGCCAGGAAATCAATATCGCCATTTTTTATCAATTTCAAGTGCCTTTTCACACTTGCATGATTCATTTGAAGTAATGCCCCTGCGTTTTTCAGTTCTTTTAAATTCTGGGGATTATCCATTACATTTTTATAACGCTCTACGTGGGCAATGATTGGAATATATCTTGCACGTAAAAATCCTGCTGCCGCTTCATAAATCTTACGATAGGATTCATCTGTCCTGAATTCTACCAGTACATAGCGGCTGCCTGCCAGGGTTAATGCCTTCCCCTCTTCTACTCTTCTGATGATTCCATCTGAACAGAATAACTCGTTTCCTAAGTATAGATCAAAATCAGGGTATTTTTCATGGATCCTATTTTGAGTATTTTGTAAAATTTCTTCTAACTCTACTTTACTTTTTTTATGATGTCCGATATGGTAATGCGGGGTTGCAATCATTTTACGTGTTCCCTGCTGGTACGCAATGTCTACCATTTTCATTGTCGTTTCCATATCTTTCGAACCATCATCTACACCTGGTAAAATGTGGCTATGCATGTCTATGTAATTTGTTACGTCTATTTTAGATCCTTTTACGCTTCTGCGAATCTTGCGTATAGCCAGTATTACAACAATGATACCCAAGACTATCAATACACCAATCGCTGCTACAGGACCTTTATTTGCAAGGATGCTGGTTAAGCTGTTTCCTTTATTTTCTTTGTTAATTGCAGATGGATCATTTTTTTCGGTAAGACCTTTTGTCCCTTCTGCATTCTTAATTAATGAATCTATGTAATCCTGCTCTTCTTTAGATGTATCTGTGTATACATTATCATCCAAGAGTTCAGATTTTTTCTTTTTCTCTGCTATATCTGTTTCTTTTTGACTTTTATTCGATGCATCTTTGGAATCTTTGCTATCTCTATCGCCTTTACTATCATCTGAATTTATAGATGCAGATGCATTTTTATCTGATGTATCTGAATTTGAATTGTCTTTTCCATCGCCCGCTGCATTTGCTCCGCCTTCATTTGTGTCACTTCCCGGTTTGTCTGTATCCGTCTTATCTTTATCATTCTTATTATTCGGTTTCTTCTTATCGCCTGTTCCCGAACCGTTTCCATTGCCGTTATCGCTTCCTGATGTATCAGGTTCTGTTGAAGGCTGTCCCGTTCCCGAATCTCCTCCATCCGTTGGAACCAGATATCCCTGATTCACTCCGCTGCCCACAGAAGCATACATCTGCCCTATTAATTCGTCAGCCTGCGCCTGTGTCAAGTCTACCCCATCTTCGGCCAGCTTCGCCTGCAGCATTCCAAGATATTCGCTTCCTGCCACATATGTTCTTCCATTATAGGTAAATGTCCCGCTTGCCGCTCCTATGATACTCGATTCCGGTCCATTTATGTCACCAGCGTATACTGTCATCGTCATTGCTGCCGATAGTAGTATGGGTGCAAATATAATGGGGGTTTTCCACTTTTTCATTTAAGGTTCCTCCGTCTGTCCTGGATAACTTTTCCTGCCAATCCTATTTCAGGTAAAAAGCAGAGGCACCATTTTCAGGCACCTCTGCCTTCTAACTTTGGTTTAAAATATCAACTGATATTTGTTATTGTACTACTACAAGGTAATTTCTGAATACTTCATAAATTGTATTAGCAACTTCAGGTGAATTTTTAATTACTAATTCTCCTGCGTTATTTGTACCAACTGCAGCTTTAGTTCCATTGATATTAAATACGATCTGACTATCTTTTAAGGAAATATTCGTTATATTAGATTTTGAAACACCTCTTTCAACAAATAGTCCGCCATCAAATTTATATTCTTTGTCGCCTAAAGCTATTAATCCTGTACTAATGCCATCAATAAGTTTCTGGATCTGATCTGAATTCACACCACGAGCAAAGGTGAGTTTCACTACATCAAATGACTTACCGTTTAACATTGGGAACATATCTTTTCCATCTTTTGTAAATGTAAATCCATCTTTTCCTAATGTAACATTATAAGTCTGTCCATTCATAACAACATTGAAAGCTTTTGCAAACTCTGGGAAGTTACTCTTTGCAGCCGTAACTAAATCCCCAACAAAACGATTCAATGTTTCTCTGATTTCCGAAGTCTTATTTTCATCCCAGGACATTTTTCCATTCACATACAATTCAATTGTGTTACCTGTACTAACATTTTTCTTAACCGCTAATTTGTTAATAGTAACACCATTTACTTTTACATCTGCAGAAGCTGTCTTTTTACCATCTGCTGTCGTAACCGTAATTTTTGCAGTACCGGCTGCCTTAGCACTTACAAGACCGGTAGAAGAATTAACAGCTGCAACATTTGGGTTGCTGGATACAAATGTAACATTTTTGTTACTTGCATTTTGTGGAAGGACATTTGCCGTTAACTGAGCTGTTACATCTCCAAATGTACTGTCAGTAGAAAGTACTAAATTTGAAGTATTAAGCGTAACACCCGTTACAGGCTGAACAACCTTAACCGTAACCTTGCCATAAACTTTGTTCAAATTACCATCTGTAATCTTAACTGTAATTGTAGCTGTACCAGGTCCAACAGGTTTTACCATTGCAACACCTTTGCTGGTTTTTTCTACAATCGCAACTGCCTTATTACTGGTAGAATAAGATGTCGTTCTAACAGTTGCATCAGAAGGATTAGTTACAGCAGTCAGTTTTGTTCTTGCTCCACCAACTGTTAAAGTACTTCTTGTAGCTTTTAAATCAACACTCTTAACGTTAACGGTATCATGTACTTTTACTCTGATTGTAGTACTCTTCTTACTTCCGTCTTTTGCTGTAATGGTAATTGTAGCAGTTCCTATGCTTCTTGCAGTTACAATATCATTACTGCTTACTGTTGCTACTTTCGAATTACTGGTCTTAAAAGAAAGATCTTTGTTCGTAGCACTGGAAGGAGATACTTTTGGGCTTAACAAAAGTTTTCCTCCAACACCCAATTCAACCGTTTTTCTTTCTGGTACAATAGAAGATACATAGCGAGGTCTAACCTCTACTGAGATTTTCGTCCATGCATCTGAACCATTTTTGAATCCATCATAAGCTTTAACTGTAATAGTTGTTTTACCAATTTTCTTTGCTGTGATAACACCATCTTTGCTAACGCTTATAATCTTGCTATTGTAGTTTTTGTAACCCCAACGATCAAATACTGCTGTATCCGGAGAATATGTAGGATTGATTGATGCTTTTTTCCCAACATATAATTTAAAACTCTTTTTACTAGCAGACACTGTTTTAACTTTTTGTCTCACATTCAGCGTAATCGTATCTGTTTTTGTTTTATCAGATTTTGAAGTTACCGTGATTGTAGCTTGACCCGGATTTTTACAGGTAACGCGACCCTTTTCATCAACGGAAGCAACAGACTTTTTACTGGACTTATAAGTCACAGCCTTGCTGCTATTATCCGTTACAGAAACTTTGGCTTTCAGATCTACTATCGTATAACCTTTCTTTAACCAAACAACTGCGCTTGATTCTGTGGTCGGTTTAGTAATTCTTACTCTCTTAACAGCAGCATTCGCAGTTAATCCGAAGAACAACGACATAACCATAATCACCATGATGCTTTTCGTGATTCGTTTCATAACACTACCTCCTTATAATTTTTTGCCTTGGCATATTTTGTCGGATGCTCGTTCTCCAACTACAGAGTTATTATCCTACTTTTTGGTGAATATGTCAATCCCCGCCAATTGTCATTTATGTCATAAACGTGGTTGTTTGTTACATTTCCCTTATTTGCAATTGTATAAATTTTTATACAATAATGTGCAACCGGAATTATGAGAAACATATGTAATTCATACCAGAATAGTGGGTTTTTACACAAAAAAAAGCTATAGCCTCTGTTATCGTTCAGAACCTATAGCATTTTATAGATGGAGCTGAGGGGAATCGAACCCCTGTCCGAAAGCCTATTCATTGAAGCATCTCCCATCACAGTCATTAATTTAACATTCCCTCTATCTGCCGCTTAATGACAAGCTGCAGACTTTAGTAGCTTCATAAGTTCTTTTATTCCCTCAAAGCTTTGGAAACAAAGTGCCTCACATTATTTGATGCCGGTGACTTAAGCTGTGAGTGACCCAAGGCCGACAAGCAGCATTAGGCTGCTGCTAACGAATAATTATCGTCTGCGTTTATATTTTTTGTCCGGTTTGCTGCGTGGTCCCGGCCCACGGATGGCTTCTCCAATTGCAAAACCCCCGTCGAAACCAGTACAACCCCTGATCAGGTGTATTTGGTTTTGCAGACGTTTGCATTTTAGAAATATAAATTAATATTTATGTTTCTCAGTTGTTCCATTATAGTTGATATTGTTAGGAATGTCAAGGTTATTCAGATATTTTGTATTAACATATTATGTAAACCTTTATCATATGCGAAAATGCTGCGCTTAAATAATTACCACGCAGCATTTTCAACATTATTTCGATATCTATTCCATATCTTTGATTACTATATATCTCACGTTACAATATGTTATATCACGTTTCGTTCATTTATTTCGTTTCGCTATTTTACTGTGTTTCATTATATTTAAATATATTCCAACTCATATCCGCTGCACACTAATTATCATTCCGATAACTTATTTCTTCCTATTATATATGCACACAGATTTACCCGTTTTATTCTTAATAAAATTTATGTAATGATTTTTAGAAGTTTTTAGCCTGGATCTGGAAATAAGCTTGTGGATGAGAACATACCGGACATACTTCCGGAGCATCTGTACCATAGTGGATATGTCCACAGTTGGAACACTGCCAAGCTACTTCTTCACCTTTAATGAATACTTTGCCTTCTTCGATATTTGCTAACAATTTACGATATCTTTCTTCATGCTCTTTTTCGATTTTTGCTACTTCTTCAAACCAGTATGCAATCTGATCAAAACCTTCTTCTTTTGCTTCTTTTGCAAAGGTTGCGTACATGTCAGTCCATTCGTAGTTTTCGCCTTCTGCAGCATCTTTTAAATTTGTAAGGGTATCCGGCATACCGTCATGTAATAATTTAAACCACATTTTTGCATGTTCTTTTTCGTTATCTGCTGTCTCTAAGAAGAGATTTGAGATCTGAACATATCCTTCTTTTTTTGCCTTGCTTGCATAATATGTATATTTGTTCCTTGCCTGGCTTTCACCTGCAAATGCTGCCTGTAAGTTCGCTTCTGTTCTTGATCCTTTTAATTCCATGTGTAAAATCCTCCTTTGTATTTTTTAATATCAGTAACTATTACTATTTTAATATAGCACCATTTCTATATTTTGTCAATTAGATTAGAAAATATATTTCCAATAATTCATTACATTTGAAAACCTTTAATCGAAAAATATATTTTCTTTAATCCAGTCCGAGAATTTCTGATAATACTTCAATGATGATTTCATTGGTACAGGATTTAACATATCCCATCATGTTCAGCATGATCTCGTCGTTTTTCTGGGATTCTGTTAACTGATCATTGTGTTTCACCTGATCCAGCAGTACGATCAGCTGAGGTGATAATTCTTCATAAGTTTCTAAAGTAGCCTGGGTTACCAGTTTTGTCAAGTCTTCTTTTGATGTGGGTACCATACCGATTTCCTCCTGCATACGCTCTTATTTGGCTCTTATTTGGCTCTTGTTGGGTTCTTTTCTGGCTCTTTTCTGGTACTAAACAAATTTTATGTGATCTCTTCTACAGGTTCCGGATCTTAAATTCCTTCTCTGCTTCTCTTCTCTGATCTTTTTTTGCTATATCCTGTCGTTTATCATAGAGTTTTTTACCTCGGGCAAGTCCGATTTCCACCTTTACCAGACTTCCTTTAAAATAAACCTTAAGCGGAACCAGTGTAAATCCCTTTTCTTTCATTTTACCGGTCAGCTTGTTGATTTCAAAGCGGTGTAATAAAAGCTTTTTCACCCGCAGCGGATCTTTATTAAAAATGTTTCCTTTCTCATAAGGACTGATATGCATTCCATATATGAATACTTCGCCGCGATCAACGCGGACGAAGGATTCTTTGATACTGCATTTCCCCATGCGAAGGGATTTTACTTCTGTTCCATGCAGAGATATGCCTGCTTCATAGGTATCTTCTATAAAATAATCATGAAACGCTTTTTTATTATTTGCTATCAGTTTAATGGATTGTGCTCCCACTTAACTTTCTCCCCCTTCTTCTGCGATCTCAAAATCGATGGTGCGGCTCTGTCGGTCGCAGTCTATTACCTTTACGGTTAATTTCTGTCCAAGTTTATATATTTTACCGGTGTCTACACCGAACATTTCATAAGTTTCTTCCTTATAATAATAGCGGTCGTCGTACATATGAGTAACATGAACCATACCCTCTATGGTATTTGGCAGCTCTACATACAGACCCCAGCTTGTGATTCCGGAAATAACACCTTGGAAACACTGACCTATACGGGCTTCCATATATTCCACTTTTTTCAGCTTATCTGTCTCCCGCTCTGCCTCATCCGCACGGCGTTCCATTTTACTGGACTGATCGGCAACCTGGGTCAGAATTCCATCATAATGTTTGATCCTGCCGTTATTCATTCTGCCACGAAGATTGTCTTTGATGATACGGTGGATCTGAAGATCGGGATAGCGGCGTATCGGTGACGTGAAATGGCAGTAGTACTGCGCTGCCAAACCAAAATGTCCGGTACATTCCGGTGTATATTTCGCCTGTTTCATAGAACGCAGAGTTAATCTGCTGATCATGGCTTCTTCCGGCGAATCTTCGATTCTTGCCAGCAGTTTTTGCAATTCTTTGGGATGGATATCATTTTTGCTGTTTTTAATTCCATATCCGAAGTTGTTGATAAACAATGCCAGCTTTTCTATTTTTTCTGGATCCGGTGTGTCATGGGTACGGTATACAAAGGGAAGTTCCTGCCAGTAATAGTCTTCTGCTACGGTTTCATTTGCCAGCAGCATGAAATCTTCTATAATTTTAGTCGCTATATTGCGGTCGTATGGTTTGATTTCCTGGGGCTTTCCTTTTTCATCCAGAATAATCTTAGTCTCCGGGAAGTCAAAGTCGATGGAACCTCTCTGCTTTCTCTTCTCCCGCAATAGACCTGCCAGTTCCTGCATGAGTTCAAACATTGGTACCAGTGATTCATATTCTAAGCGTTCTTCTTCATCCTGCTCTGTCAGGATTTTCTTTACGCTGGTATAAGTCATTCTTCGGTCTACGTTAATCACAGTTTCTGCTATTTCATGACTGATGACGTTTCCTTTTTCATCCACATCCATGATACAGCTCAGTGCCAGTCTGTCTACACCCTGATTCAGGGAACAGATTCCGTTGGACAATTTGTGAGGAAGCATAGGTATTACCCGGTCTACCAGATAAACGCTGGTACCTCTTTTTAAGGCTTCCCGGTCTAATGCACTGTTCTCTTGTACATAATTGGTTACATCCGCTATATGAACTCCCAGATGATAAATATTTCCTTCTTTTGTAAGGGAAATGGCATCATCCAAATCTTTTGCATCTTCACCGTCAATGGTTACTGTCTGCAAATCACGCAGATCTTTTCTGCCTTCCATATCACCATCTATGATTTCATCGGGCATGCGCTGTGCCTGATTCATTACTTTTTCCGGAAAATCAAGGGGCAGCTCATAGGCATAAACGATGGAAAGGATATCCGTTCCCGGATCATTTATATGCCCGATAATTTCTTTGACTTTTCCTTCCGGATTTTTCGTTTTTGTACCGTAATCTGTGATTTCTGCAACTACCTTATGCCCGTTCACAGCCCCTTTTGAGCGCTCAATAGGGATAAAGATATCTTTGGTCAGCTTTAAATTATCAGGTACGACAAAGCCAAAATTTTTACTCTGCTGATAGGTTCCGACTACTTCCTTCATGCCATGTTCCAGAATCTTAATAATGGCACCCTCCTGTCGTTTTCCGTTCTTTCCCGGAACAAGCGCTACCTGCACTGTATCCTGATGTACTGCTCCTTCGGTTGCAGTTTCCGGGATAAAAATATCTTCTTCCCTGCCTTCGATCTCTACAAATCCAAATCCTTTTGGATGTCCGATAAATTTCCCTACAAGGGATGTATCCTCTGCTTTTTTATATTTGCCCCTTTTGGATATTTCAATTTTTCCTTCCCGGATTAACTCTTCCAGTACCAGTTCCAGCGCCGGGCGGTCTTCTTTTGTAACCTGAAGTAAGATCGCGATTTCTTTAATCTTCATCGGAATGTATTGTTTATCACAAATCATATCGTATATGACTTTCTTTCTCTTATCTAATAATTCTTGATTCATTCATTTTCTCTCTTTCTTAGTTGGCAGCATCTGCTTGTTTATTTTTACGGTGCCCGGTAAATCTGTCTGCCTGAAACCTACCCGCCGGCACAACCTTAGATACACTGACTATATTCCATGTTTTTCGACATGGTTTAAAAAAACACCCTTGCAGTAACTACAAGAGTGTCTTCTAACTTTAAAACTTAAGATTCAATACTACTGACAGCACGATAAATCCAATTGCCAAGAACTTGGTGGATTTAACAAGCGCACCTTCTACGGAGCGTCCTTTGTTCTTGCCCCAGTAAGTATCTGCCATTCCACCAATTGTACCAAGTCCTGCTGACTTGCCTTCCTGCATCAATACAATTACTGTCAACGCAATACATACTAAGATATAAATTATAGTAAGGATCATTTTTAAAACTTCCACGCTCTGCACCTCCTATGTTAAACGACAATATTGAGTTTACCACAGGCTGGAAAAAAAGTCAATAATTTAAAAATTTTCCTCGATACGAAGGAGCTGATTATACTTGGCTACCCGCTCACTCCTGCACGGTGCTCCTGTTTTGATCTGCCCCGCTCCCGTTGCAACTGCTATATCCGCGATGATGGTATCTTCTGTCTCTCCGGAACGATGGGAAATAATCGTACGGTATCCTGCCCGCTGCGCCATGTAAATGGCCTCAAATGCTTCTGTCAGCGTACCAATCTGATTGACCTTGACTAAGATTGCATTTGCCGCTCCCAGCTCAATTCCTTTTTTCAAACGTTCGGGATTAGTAACAAATAAATCATCCCCAACCAGCTGAATCCGGTCACCCAATTCCTGCGTCAGCTTCTGCCAGCCTTCCCAGTCATCCTCAAACAAACCGTCTTCAATAGATACAACCGGATATTTATCCGTCATCTCCTTGTAGTACTCTATCATCTCATCTGCCGTACGTTCTACCCGGTGCCCCTTCATCTGGCTTTCACCCGGAAAATAATAAACTCTCTTCTTTTCATCGTATAGTTCAGATGCTGCTGCATCAATGGCTATAACAATGTCCTTTTTCATCTGGTAGCCGCTTTTTTCCACTGCCTCTATCAGCAATTCTATCACTGCTGATGCATCCGGCAGATCCGGTGCGAATCCGCCCTCGTCTCCGACACCGGTAGACAGTCCTTTGGCTTTAATAATTTTCTTTAGATTGTGATAAATTTCCGAGCACATCTGCAATCCGTCATGAAAGCTTTTCGCTCCTTTGGGCATAATCATAAATTCCTGAAGATCTACGGTGTTATCTGCGTGACATCCGCCATTTAACACATTCATCATCGGAACCGGAAGTTCTCCCGCCTGCATTCCGCCCATATAACGAAACAAAGGCAGTTTCAGTGACTGGGCAGCTGCTTTGGCAACTGCCATGGAAACTCCCAATATGGCATTTGCTCCAATTCTCGATTTATTCCTGGTTCCATCTTCTCTTAAAAGTATTTTATCAACCGTAGTCTGCTGCAGCACGTTTTCACCGATAACTGCATCAGCCAGGATTGTATTCACATGATGTACTGCCTGGGAAACACCCTGTCCCAGATAACGTTCTTCCCCATCCCTAAGTTCCATCGCTTCGAACTGTCCGGTAGATGCTCCAGAAGGAACCGCTGCCCTTCCAATCGCACCGCCTTCCGCCAGTACTTCCACTTCCACTGTAGGATTTCCCCTGGAATCCAGGATCTCTCTTCCGTAAACATCGACAATTGGTATATATTCAAACATAGAACATTGCCCTCCTTTAGAGAGTAGTGTGCCCATTTATTTCATAAAATAATCAAAAAAATCAGTGCATGCCCATATCAAATATCTCACGGAGCTCATCCGTCACTTCCCCTTCCACCTTGCAGGAAAGGAGCAAATGTATAAGCCTCTTATTTACGGCATCCTCCTGATACTCCTCCTTCACCGCTTCCAGTTCCGGAAACAAAACCTCCTTCATCTCCGCCACAGAGTCCAAAGACCGAAACTTCTCCACAAATCTTTCACCCAGCCCAATTACCTTCACTGCCACACCCGCCGCACAGCAAAACTCCGCCGGCGAAATCAAAGGACTCTCCGATTTACATTTCAGCTTAATCATAATAGCCGATTTCACAATATCCTTTACCATATCCAAAACCTCCGTCAAATATTCAAATAAATCTGCACTTTTAAATATATAAACAGGAGCGCCCGCACCTTTCGGTGCATCACGCCCCCTTGCATAAGAATCCCTTATTTTTTGATCAGCAACGATTTCCCTGTCATCTCCGCCGGCTTCTTCATCCCCATCATTTCAATTAATGTAGGTGCAATATCAGCCAGGCATCCGCCTTCTTTCAATGTATAGTCCTTATCATAATTTACCAGAATGAACGGAACCGGATTTGTTGTATGTGCAGTAAACGGAACTCCTGTTACATAATCAACTAACTGCTCTGCATTTCCATGGTCTGCGCAGATGAACATCTGTCCATTTACTTCTTCAAGAGCTGCCACGGTTCTTCCAACACATGCATCAACTGCCTCAATTGCTTTAATAGCTGCATTTTCTACACCAGTATGTCCAACCATATCCGGATTTGCAAAGTTAATGATGATCACATCGTATTTATCCGATTTGATTGCTTCAACTAACTTATCACAAACTTCATAAGCACTCATCTCCGGTTTTAAATCATAGGTAGCAACCTTTGGAGATTTTACAAGAATTCTGTCTTCACCTGCATTTGGCTCTTCTTTTCCTCCGTTAAAGAAGAAAGTAACATGTGCATATTTTTCTGTTTCTGCAATTCTGGCCTGTGTCAGATGATTTTCAGCCAGGAATTCGCCAAATGTATTGGTAATTGCCACTTTATGGAAAGCTACTTCTTTATGAGGAATTGTTTCATCATAATCCGTAAAGCAAACATAAGTCAGATCTAATCTTTTTTCACGTGGAAAGCCATCGAAATCATCACAGCAGAAAGCACGGGTAATTTCTCTTGCACGGTCCGGTCTGAAGTTAAAGAAGATTACGGAATCTTTATCTTGGATGGTTGCAACCGGTGCTCCGTCTTTTACCATTACGGTAGGAAGTACGAATTCATCTGTCTTGTCTGCGTCATAGGATTTCTGAACGCCGCAGGGTCCGCACTCAGCGGTCTCTCCTTTGCCATTTACCATAGCATTATAAGCCAGTTCCACTCTGTCCCATCTGTTATCTCTGTCCATTGCATAATAACGTCCCATTACAGATGCGATCTCGCCAACGCCGATCTCTTTCATTTTGTCAGCTAACTGTTCCACATATCCTTTACCGGAAGAAGGAGGTGTGTCACGTCCGTCCAGGAAGCAGTGTACATATACTTTCTCAAGGCCTTCTTTCTTAGCCAGCTCTAACAGACCATATACATGTGTATTGTGGCTGTGAACTCCGCCATCGGATAATAAACCAAACATATGGAGTGCCGTATTATTTTTCTTTGCATTTCTTACTGCATCTAATAATGCTTCATTTTTGAAGAAATCACCATCCTGAATCTCTTTGGTGATTCTGGTAAGCTCCTGATATACAATACGTCCGGCGCCCATGTTCAGATGTCCTACTTCTGAATTACCCATCTGGCCTTCCGGAAGTCCAACTGCCATTCCGCTTGCCTGACCTTCTACAAACGGGCATTCAGCCATTAACTTGTCCATTACCGGAGTGTTTGCTTCTGCTACTGCATTTGCCTGCTCCTTCTTATTCAATCCATATCCATCAAGTATCATCAAAACGGTTGGTTTCTTACTCATGATATTTTCTCCTTTATTTAAATAAATTATTAACGTTCTCAAAAGCTTATTTTACATGATGGTTGGGCTTCTTGTCAACAATACCCCCGATTAATTTTTGCAAAGTGAAATATTTCATCAACTACACCAATTTATTGCCTTACTTACCTTATGTGTACGCAAAATTGCCTTCCTCACAAATCATCTGCATAAATTAAAACAGGTATTGTAATTCTCCTGCCGGATCATACAATACCTGTTTTACAGCTGTAAATTTGGATTGGCAACGCTTTACCCCCTCGAGCTTACAATTTCATCGTCCAGCATGTTATACCCCCAGGGTCCCACCATGCTGAGAAAACCAGCTTTCTATCAATAAACTGCATCCTGGAAAGAGAATGGTCCGCCCCCTTCTCTTTCCAGGCACTACATCTGTCTGCAAAGCGTCCCTATATCCATAAAACCTATCCCTAAATCCTTATAAGAACAAATATTTCAGGATAAATAATACCGCTAAAATGTACATAATAACGCTCATCTTCTTACGTTCTACCTTCTTAGATGCCAGGTGAAGTGCCACGTAAGAGATCATTCCCATTGCGATACCTTCTGAAATACTATAGAAGAATGGCATTGCTGCAATACAGATAAATGCCGGAATTCCTTCTCTCATATCATTGAAATCGATCTTGGTTACATTGGAAAGCATAAAGAATCCTACCATGATCAATGCCGGTGCTGTAGCGAAAGACGGAATTGCAAGAAAGATTGGAGACAGGAACAACGCTAATCCGAACAGTACTGCTGCTACTACCGCTGTGAGTCCCGTACGGCCTCCTTCTGAAACTCCGGTTGCGCTTTCAACATATGTGGTAGTGGTGGACGTTCCAAATACCGCACCTGCCGTTGTAGCTACTGCATCCGCCATCAATGCACCTTTGATATGCGGCAGTTTTCCGTCTTTATCTAACATGTCTGCCTTTGTTGCAAGTCCAATAAGTGCCCCCAGGGTATCAAACAAGTCTACGAACAACAAAGCAAACACTACCATGGCAAACTGTCCGATCTGCATACCGGAAAAGCTCATTTTAAAGAATACCGGTGATATATCGGGAATGGATATTCCGCCGCTGAAATCCGGAATTAAAGAAAACAGTCCGATTTCCGCATTGGGAACATATAAGCCGGTGAGCTGGCAAACGATCCCCAAAAGCCAGGTAATCAGCATTCCCCACAGAATATTTCCTTTTACCTTACGGACCACCATAATTGCTGTAATGATAATACCGATAATTGCTAATAACACTGTAATCCCAACATCCTGGAAACTTCCCATTCCTTCATTAAGCCCCTGGAATTTTTTCATTGAAAACAGGGTAACCAAAGTTGATCCCCCTAATACCAGGTGGCAATTCTGCAATCCGATAAATGCGATGAACAAACCAATTCCCACGCTCACGGCATGTTTTAAAGTCATAGGGATTGCATCAAACAACGCTTCTCTGATTTTAACTGCCGAAAGAAGAATAAAGATAATACCTTCTACAAAGACTGCGGCCAGCGCTACCTGCCAGCTGTATCCCATATCAGCCACAATGGTATAGGCAAAATATGCATTTAATCCCATTCCCGGGGCTAATACGAATGGATAATTTGCGAATAACGCCATACACAGTGTTCCTACCAAAGAAGCAAGGGCTGTTGCAGTGAAGACTGCGCCTTTGTCCATACCGGTGCTTGACAAAATATTCGGGTTTACTGCTAAAATATAGGCCATAGCCATAAATGTGGTAATACCTGCGATGATTTCCGTTTTTACATTCGTATGATTTTCTTTTAATTTAAATAGTTTTTCCACGTTTTCTCTTCCATCCTGTCTGTATTTTATGAGTGCCCGTACACTCTGATTACTGCTGAAATTTCATTGATCATTGACATGCTTGCAAATATTTTCAGGGAATCATCAAAATGCCGCCCTTCAATAGAATCTGTAATCACGACAATTTCAGCCAGATCACCTCGTTTTGTCTTTTGAATAATCTTCTCGATACTTACTCCATTGTTGCCGAAAACACTGGCTACACTTGCCAATACACCTGGGTGGTCCTCCACCTGCATACGCAGGAAATAGCGGCTTCTCACATCTTCAATTTTCATAATCGGCAAATTCTTATAGCAGGTACAGCTGATCCTGCCGGTGCACCCAAACCGGATATTCCTGGCAATATCGCATACATCCCCTACTATGGCACTGGCTGTTGGTAATTCCCCGGCTCCTCTGCCATAGAACATGGCATCATCCACTGCATCTCCATGGACGAATACTGCATTAAAGGAATCATTTACCGCCGCCAACGGATGCGTACTTGGAATCAGCATGGGATGTACCCTTGCTTCTATTCCGCCCTCTGTATTCCTGGCAACGCCTAACAGCTTAATGTGGCATCCCATTTCCTTGGCATAGCGGATATCGGTTGCCGTAATCTTCGTAATTCCTTCCGTATACACATCCTGGAAGGTTACCCTGGAATTGAATGCAATAGATGCCATAATTGCCACCTTACGCCCTGCATCCAAACCTTCAACGTCTGCCGTAGGGTCTGCTTCCGCATATCCCAGTTCCGTAGCCATTGCCAGCGCATCTGCAAATTCCATGCCATCTTCGGTCATTTTAGTCAATATAAAATTAGTGGTGCCGTTTACGATTCCAATGACTTCCGACAGATGATTTCCAGCCAGACACTGCTTCAGCGGCCGTATGATCGGAATTCCACCCGCAACTGCGGCTTCAAACAAGAAATCCTTCTGATTGAGCGCTGCCATATCCAACAGCTCTTTTCCATCAACAGCAACCAGATCCTTGTTGGCTGTTACTACATTTTTCCCTGCCGCAAGGGCCTGCATCATATAAGTTTTGGCGGGTTCCATCCCTCCCATTACTTCAATGACGATTTCAATCTCCCCATCCTGAATGATTTCGTTCCAGTCATTCGTAAGAACTGACGGATCATCCACTTTGGCTGCAGCCTTCTCCAGGTTGCGGACCAGAATTTTCTTAATCACAAGTTCTGCGCCAATCTTGCAGGGCATTTCTTCCTGCTGGCTCTTCAAAACCTTGTAAACTCCGGTACCCACTGTTCCCAGACCAAGCAGGGCAATGTTGATTTTCTTTACCTCGCTCATTTTTTTCTCCTTTTTATCCTTTTGTAACAGGACATCACTTACGTTGTATATTATAGCACTAAACGCAGAGGGGCTGCAATTCAAATTTGGGGTTTTCTCCCCATGAGATGCTTTTATGCAGCAATATGCAAATACGCTACTATGGTGATGATTATGCAACAATCTGTGCCACACTTACAATAAAAACTTTTTTGATTATATCAAAGACTGACCAAGCTTTATATGAAAGAAAGTCAAAACTGGGCCGGAATGGTTATACCTTTTACGAAAATATGCATCCGGCATAACAGCTGTACACAATCATGTTTTTCACATCAGAGCTTTAAAAACCCTCCGGCAAGATGCCGGAGGGTTTGATTAATTATATCTATTTAACTATAAATTATTTGTAATTTACAATTTTTCCAAAGTCTGGTTTTAAAGCTGCTCCGCCTACAAGGCCGCCATCGATATCTGCCTGAGCAAATAATTCTGCTGCGCTTGATGCTGATACAGATCCGCCGTACTGAATGCGGATTGCTTCTGCTGTTGCCTGATCATAGATTTCGCCGATGCAGACACGGATTGCAGCGCAAACTTCCTGAGCCTGCTCTGTTGTTGCTACTTTACCTGTTCCGATTGCCCAGATTGGTTCGTAAGCGATTACAGCTGTCTTAGCCTGATCTGCTGTTACATTTAAGAATGCAACTTTGATCTGCTGACGGATGAAGTCGATGGTTACGCCCTGTTCTCTCTGCTCTAATGTTTCGCCACAGCAAACGATTGGTGTGATTCCATGTTCGAAAGCTTTTAATACTTTCTTATTTACTGTTTCGTTTGTTTCTGCAAAGTATTCTCTTCTTTCAGAATGTCCGAGAACTACATATTTAACACCAACATCTGTTAACATTGCAGGTGAGATTTCTCCTGTGTAAGCGCCTTTTTCTTCATAGTACATATTTTCAGCACCAACCTGGATATTGGATCCTTTAGCTGCTTCCATAACCGGGATAATGTCGATTGCAGGTACGCAGAATACTACGTCTACTTCTTCACTTGCTACTAATGGTTTTAATTCATTTACTAATGCAACTGCCTCACTTGGAGTCATGTTCATTTTCCAGTTTCCTGCGATAATTTTCTTTCTTGCCATTTTTCTTATTCTCCTGTTTTCTTCAAATCCGGCAGATATGATATTGCCCGGATTTTATAGTTATACTGAATCTTATTTATCGTTTGCAGCTACTACTCCGGGAAGATCTTTTCCTTCCAGGAATTCAAGTGAAGCGCCGCCGCCTGTTGAAATATGAGTCATTTTATCACCAAATCCAAGCTGGTTAACTGCTGCTGCAGAATCACCGCCGCCGATAATTGTTGTAGCATCAATCTCAGCAAGTGCTTTTGCTACTGCAACTGTTCCGCCTGCGAAGTTGGACATTTCGAAGCATCCCATTGGTCCGTTCCATACTACTGTTTTCGCATCTTTTAATGCATCTGCAAACATCTGAGCGGATTTAGGTCCGATGTCAAGTCCCATTTCATCTGCATCTAAATTTCCTTCTACTGTACGGAATTCAGAGTCATTTGAAAATTCTTTTGCTGCAATATAGTCAACCGGCAGTAATAAGTTTACGCCTTTTGCTTTTGCCTTTTCTACCATTTCTTTGGAGTAATCCAGGTAATCCGGCTCAACTAAAGATTTACCGATTTCCATGCCCTGTGCTTTTGCAAATGTAAAGCACATGCCACCACCGATGATTAAAGTATCTACTTTATCAAGCAGGTTGTTGATTACAGAAATCTTAGAGGAAACTTTGGATCCGCCAAGGATCGCTACGAATGGTCTCTCCGGATTATTTACTGCATTTCCTAAGAAATCAATCTCTTTTTGCATTAAGTATCCTACAACAGCTGTTTTCACATACTGTGTAACCCCTACATTTGAGCAGTGTGCTCTGTGGGCAGTACCAAATGCATCATTTACAAATACATCACAAAGAGAAGCTAATTCTTTGCTGAATGCTTCGCCATTCTTTGTTTCTTCTGCTCTGTAACGTGTATTTTCAAGAAGAATTACATCCCCATCGTTCATTGCTTCAACAGCTGCTTTTGCATTTGCTCCTACTACTTCAGGATCTGCTGCAAATTTTACTTCCTGTCCTAACAATTCGGATAAACGAACTGCAACTGGAGCTAAAGATAATTCCGGTTTTGCCTCGCCCTTGGGTTTTCCAAGATGGGAGCAAAGGATTACCTTTCCGCCATCAGCAATTAATTTCTTAATTGTAGGAAGAGCTGCAACCAAACGGTTTTCATCTGTAATTTTGCCTTCCTGTAATGGTACGTTGAAATCACAACGAACCAGTACGCGCTGGCCTTTTACATTAATATCATCTACTGATTTTTTATTAAGCATGTGTATCTGCCTCCTGGGTTATTTATTATAATTATGAACTTTATATTATTGCTCCGCAATCATTGGAACACAACTGTGGAGCAGAATACGTACTGTTAAATTGGTTGAATATGATCAAATGCACCAGCAAAACCACAAAAGAGTCCAGTCCTAAGACCGGACCCTTCAGGATCTAACTTGTTATCTCTGTTTTGCTTGAATTATGCTAATTCAGAGAAGTATTTGATTGTACGAACCATCTGGCTTGTGTAGGAGTTTTCATTGTCATACCATGAAACTACCTGAACCTGTGTTGTGCCGTTATCTAATGGCAGTACCATTGTCTGTGTAGCATCAAACAGGGAACCGAATCTGATTCCAATGATATCACTGGATACTAATTCTTCTTCTGTGTAACCAAAAGATTCTGTAGCTGCTGCTTTCATAGCTGCATTGATATCTTCTTTTGTAACTGTTCCTTCTACAACTGCTGTTAAGATAGTAGTAGAACCTGTTGGAACTGGTACACGCTGAGCAGATCCGATTAATTTTCCGTTTAATTCAGGAATAACTAAACCAATAGCTTTTGCTGCGCCTGTGCTGTTAGGAACGATGTTAGCTGCTGCTGCACGAGCTCTTCTTAAATCTCCCTTTGGATGAGGTCCGTCAAGAGTCATCTGATCTCCTGTGTAAGCATGGATAGTAGCCATGATACCAGTTTTGATTTTAGCTAAGTCATTTAAAGCTTTAGCCATAGGAGCTAAGCAGTTTGTTGTACAGGAAGCTGCTGAAATAACAGTATCTTCTGCTTTTAATTCTGTATGGTTTACATTGTAAACGATTGTAGGAAGGTCATTTCCTGCTGGAGCAGAAATAACAACTTTCTTAGCACCTGCTGCAATATGAGCAGAAGCTTTATCTTTGGATGTAAAGAAGCCTGTACACTCCAGAACTACGTCAACGTCTAATTCGCCCCAAGGAAGATCTTTAGGATCTCTCTGTGCGTAGATTTTGATTTCTTTTCCGTCTACTGTGATGGAATCTTCGCTGCAAGTAACTTTATCAGCTAATGCATATCTACCCTGAGCTGAATCATATTTTAATAAGTGTGCTAACATTTTAGGATTTGTTAAGTCGTTGATTGCAACTACTTCATATCCTTCTGCGCCAAACATCTGTCTGAAAGCAAGACGTCCAATACGTCCAAAACCATTAATTGCTACTTTTACTGCCATGATTTAATTCCTCCTAAGAATAAAATATTATAACCGGGAGCATATTATATGTACCTGGTTAGTTTAGAGTTTCATTAAGATTGTTAAAGAAACATCAACCTATTTGCTATTTTACCTAATTTCCTTCTAAAATTCAAGTGCAATTTCAAAATTTATGCTTCTTTTACAAATTTCTGTATACCTGCACATTAAAAATGGCATATTAGCGGGGAAACATGTCTTTTTGTTATAGATTGCCCCGCAGGAGACAAGCTTCCGTACCTCATATACGCCTTATATATTCGTAAGTTCTACAAATTCCGGTTTTCTTTTCCGAAATTCGGTATAACGGGTAAAACCGCATTCTTCTAAAATCTGCCGAAGCTTCTTAAATTCATAAGCCAGGTATTCCGGTGTATGGGCATCTGACCCCAGGGTGATCAATTCTCCGCCCAGTTTCCGGTAAGCCCTGATCACATCCACCGATGGGTTCGGCTCTCCAAGTCCATACTTGATCCCGCCGGAATTTACTTCCAGGGCAATCCCTTTTTCAATCAGCAGCTTTAGGATGCCATCCAGAATCTCCCGATACTTTTCATAGGAATAATCCCGGTTTTTATTAGGCCCGTAACGGACTACATAATCCAGGTGCCCGTATGAATCAAAATCAGAAAATGCCCGTATGTTCTTTTCAATAGATTCAAAATACTCCAGATAGCAGGATTCTTCTGTCCTTCCCTCAAAGAAGCTGGGATAATAGGGATCACATCCCCTGACCACATGGGAGGAACCGATAATAAAATCAAAAGGATACTTCTGCACATAGGCTTCGTGTTTTTCTGCAAGATGTGCCTGCAATCCCAATTCTACGCCAAAAAGCAATTCCATTTTATCCTGATATTCTTCTTTTAAGCACCGGTATTCATTAAAATATGCTTCTGTATTTAATTCAAAATCCCCCATTTCCTTTGGGGTGTCATAGTCCATATGTTCGGTGAAACACATGGTTTTCAGTCCAATCCGTATGCCTTCTTCGATCATGGAACGCATGGGCGCTTCCGAATCTGCGGAATGCCAGGTATGCAGATGGTAATCTGATTTCATCTTGAATACTCCTTTCAAACACGCTCCGGTACCTCATCGCATAATGCTGCACCAGTCCGCTACAGGATGGTACCTCCCCCAAGCACATAGTCGCCGTCATAGAAAACTACAGCCTGTCCGGGTGTTATGGCCCTTTGCGGTTCCGGGAAAGTACAGAGTACTTTATCCTCTTCTACTCTTTTTACGGTACAGGGAGAGCCTTTATGGTTATAACGGATTTTCGCCATTACTTCCATCTCCCCATCCAGATCTTCAATGGACATAAAGTTCAGATGATTAGCATAGAGCGTATGTCCAAATACCTCATCTCCTTCACCGATAACCACCTCATTTGTCTGCGGACGGATTTCCACCACAAAAACAGGATGTCCCATTGCCAGATTTAATCCTTTACGCTGACCGATTGTATAATGGGTAATTCCTTTATGACGTCCGATCACTTCTCCCTTTGTATTTACAAAATTACCCTGGGGTATCCGCTTTCCGGAATATTCTTCGATAAATGATGCATAGTCTTTATCCGGAACAAAACAGATCTCCTGACTGTCCGGTTTATGTGCTACACGAAGATTGATCTTGTCTGCAATTTCGCGGATCTCGTCTTTGGTATATGCCCCTACCGGCATTAGGGTATGGGCAAGCTGATTCTGAGTAAGGTTATATAATGCGTATGTCTGGTCCTTTGCCGCTGTTGCTGATTTCATTAATGTATATCTGCCATTTGGCAGCTGTGTCACTCTGGCATAATGCCCAGTGGCTATATAATCCGCTCCGATGTCCAGGCTTCTTTTTAAAAGAGATTCCCATTTCACATAACGGTTACAGGCGATACAAGGATTGGGGGTCCTTCCCTGCAGATATTCCTTTGCAAAATAGTCCATCACATTTTCTTTGAATTCCGACTTAAAGTTCATTACATAGTATGGAATCTCAAGATCCTGCGCCACTCTTCTGGCATCATCTACTGCACTCAGCCCGCAGCATCCGCCATTTTCTTCCTGCACTTCGTTGTCTTCATCCTGCCATATCTGCATGGTGACACCAATTACATCATATCCCTGCTCTTTTAACAGGTAGGCCGCAACGGAGGAATCAACTCCTCCGGACATTCCTACGACTACTTTTTTCTTTTCCATTAATACTCTTCCTGTTCCTCTTCTTCACCTTCGTGAATATCTGACTTTGGTTTTTCCAATCCATCTATCTGAATGTGGTTCTTTTCAGCATAATCCCACAGTGCAGCATGAATTGCCTCTTCAGCCAGCAGGGAACAATGTACTTTTACAGGCGGAAGTCCGTCTAAGGCTTCCATTACTGCTTTATTTGTAATCTTCAGTGCTTCGTTTATATCTTTGCCTTTTACGAGTTCCGTTGCCATACTGCTGGTAGCAACTGCAGCGCCGCATCCGAAAGTCTTAAATTTTACATCGCGGATAATCTTATTTTCATCGATATCCAGATAAATTCTCATGATATCTCCACATTTTGCATTTCCTACGGTACCTACACCGCTTGCATTTTCTATTTCTCCCACATTCCTTGGATGTTGGAAATGATCCATAACTTTTTCGCTGTACATTCTAAGTTTCCTCCATATTCTCTGTGACCTGTTATCACTTGTTCTATTATTTTTCTCAAATCTATGATTTTTATCTATATTTATTTACGTACTGCCTTTTTCATAAAATCTTCATATAGCGGTGACATGCTGCGCAGCTTTTCAACGATTTTCTTTATGACTTCTACTACAAAGTCAATGTCTTCCATTGTGGTTTCTTCGCTCAATGTTAAACGCAATGAACCATGGGCGATTTCATGCGGAAGCCCGATTGCCAGTAATACATGGGACGGATCCAGAGAACCGGATGTGCAGGCGGAACCGCTGGAACCGCAAATACCTTCCATATCAAGCATGATCAGTAAGGATTCTCCTTCAACAAACTGGAAGCTGAAGTTCACGTTGTTAGGAAGACGCAATGTGTGGTGTCCGTTTAATCTTGTATACGGCACTTCCTTTAGCACCCGTTCAATCAGATGATTCCGCAATTTTATTTCCTGAGCCGTTCTTACTTCCATAGTATCTACAGCACGTTGTACCGCTGCTCCAAGCCCCACAATGCCCGGTACATTCTCTGTACCTGCTCGTCTTTTTCTCTCCTGTGCTCCGCCATGAACGAAAGAGCGGATTTTCACACCTTTACGGATATATAAGAAGCCGATCCCTTTTGGTCCGTTTAACTTATGTCCGCTTGCACTTAACATATCGATATGACATTCATCTACATTGATCGGAAGCTGTCCAAAAGCCTGTACCGCATCTGTATGAAAAAGAATGCCATTTTGACAGGCAATTTCTCCAATTTCCTTAATCGGCTGAATGGTTCCGATTTCATTATTTGCAAACATAACAGAAATGAGGACTGTGGTGGGACGGATTGCTTTCTTTAGCTGTTCCAGTTTCACTACACCATTTTCATCTACATCCAGATAAGTCACTTCAAAACCGTTTTTCTCCAGATACTCAGCCGTATGAAGAATGGCATGATGCTCTATTTTTGTGGTAATGATATGGTTTCCTTTTGACTGATATGCTTCAGCTGCAGCCTTAAGTGCCCAGTTATCTGCTTCTGAGCCTCCTGCGGTAAAATAGATCTCATTGTCATTTGCGCCTAATGCTTTTGCAATAATTTCTCTGCTCTGTGACACGGCTTTTTTGCTGACACCTGCAAATTCATAAATGCTGGATGGATTCCCATAATTCTCCGTAAAATAAGGAAGCATTGCTTCCACTACCTCCGGAGCAGTTTTAGTTGTAGCCGCATTATCCAGATATATTAATTTCTTCATGATAACCATCTCCTTAATTTTCACATGCTTTTGATTTTTGCTGCCCTTTATTTTTTGTTTTTTTACTTTCTTCTACTAACTGATCCAATTTCATTTCGTCCACTGCGTGGCTTATACTTTCATTGATACGCTGCCATACGTATTTGGTGACACATAGATCTGCGCCTTCACATCCGTTTTCTTCTTTCAGTCCCGGACACTCTACGGCATCCAGATTCCCTTCCAAAGCTCTTAAGATGTCACCTACTGATATATCGGATGCGGGTTTTGCCAGCTTGTAGCCGCCCTGAGCTCCGCGGATGCTAAGTACGATTCCTGCTTTTTTAAGCTTTCCTACTAATTGTTCCAAATAGCTCTCCGAAATATTCTGTCTGGCTGCAATACTGCTGATGGACACTGCTTCCTTTTCACTGTACATCGCCAAATCTATCAGCGCACGAAGCCCATATCTGCCTTTTGTAGAAAGCTTCATCTGCTCACCTTCTTAAAATTTATTTCCGCGGGCAACGAGCCAAACGGATGTGCGGGCACATCCACCTGGCGACTGCCGCGAGGAGTGCTGTGCGCCGGTAACGCACGTTTAGCACGGATCGAAGCAGAGCATCGAACAAATCCCCCCGCCAAGCTTGCTGCCGCGGATTTGACTTTAATCCCCAGTAATTTACTCGGATTTCATAGGTAAAATATAACACCACTGCATAGTTCTGTCAAGCACTTATATCGAATATATATTAAAGAAAACTTGTGGGAGACTTCCTATGAACAAAAAGCATATTATCATTAAGGGAGCCATCATTCTGACCCTTGCCGGTTTCGCCAGCCGCATCATCGGCTTCTTCTATAGAATATTCCTTTCTTATACAATCGGTGCGGAAGGAATGGGGATTTACCAGTTAATTTTCCCAATCTATGCTATGAGTTGTTCCCTGACTGCTTCCGGTATCCAGACTGCCATCTCCAAATTCGTATCCGGAAAAATGGCGGTTGGTGATAAAAAAGGTGCCCGGAATATATTCATAACCGGTCTTACTATCTCTCTGGCTCTATCCGCACTTGCCTGCTATGTCCTCTTCTTTTATGCTGATTTTATATCCGTGCATTTCCTGGAAGAGACACGATGTGCCGAACTTTTGCGCCTGCTTGCCTACTCGGTTCCTTTTGCCGCGGTTCACTCCTGTATTAACGGATATTATTATGGACTTCGCCGCACCAATGTACCTGCTATCTCCCAGCTGATTGAATCCCTGGTCCGCATGGGAACTTCATACGTTCTTTACATTATCTTTATTGAAAAAGGAATTGCCATCACACCAGCACTTGCCGTATATGGTATGGTTACGGAAGAAGTGGTTTCATTCCTGTTATGCAGTACGGTTATCGCCGTACACTTTGGAAATGAAAACTACAAGGATTCTCCAACCAGTTCTATGGTAACCAATTTCAAGGAGATGTTATCCTTATCTACACCCCTTACTTTAAACCGCGTACTGCTAAACCTTTTGCAAAGCATGGAAGCACTTTTTATACCCCTTCGCCTGAGAGTATATGGAATGGATGTTTCTACTTCACTGAGTACATATGGCGTCCTGACCGGTATGTCGATACCGCTCATATTATTTCCATCCGCAATTACCGCATCCGCGTCTACTTTACTGCTGCCCACCGTTTCCGAAGCCCAGTCCGCCCAGGACGGTACGCGAATTACCGTAACCATTGAAAATACGATTAAATACAGCCTGATTCTTGGAATTCTGTGCACCGGAGTTTTCCTTGCACTGGGCAATGAAATGGGTGAGGTATTGTTTCACAGTGATCTGGCTGGTCCTTTTATCCTAACGCTTTCCTGGATCTGTCCGTTTCTTTATCTGACCACTACCCTGACCAGTGTTTTAAATGGACTTGGCAAAACGACTACTACTTTTATTCAAAGCACCATCGGTCTTTTGCTCAGAATTGGCTTTGTATGGTTCGCTGTCCCCCTGTTTGGAATCTCCGGGTATCTCTGGGGCTTACTGGCAAGTGAACTGGTTATAGCATTTATGGCTCTGCGTTCCCTGAAAAAGGAATATGACTATTCCTTCCATGTGCAGGCATCCATCGTTCTTCCTGTGCTGGCACTGGTGCTCAGCATCGGCATTATTCTTTTCGCAAGACAGTCGGTACATTCACTGGGATTTGTTCCCCCTCCGCTGATCGAGCTGTTTTCATTAGCAATCCTCTTAACATTGTCTTACGTACTACTGCTTTTCGTTTTTCGCGTAATAAAGCTGCCGGCCAAATGACCGACAGCTTTTTAATATCTGTATCTTATTTCTTTTTATTTTTTATCCAGTTGCCGTTCACATCCACATAGCGCTCACCAATCCATTTATCTTTAGCCAGCGTACCATCCTTTTGCAGATATTTATTACCAACCCATCTTTTCTTCACCATTTTACCATTGCTGCCCACATAATGGTCATCGATCCACATGCTGCGGTATTTTCTGCCGTCATAACCCACATAATATGTATTTTTTACCCATGCATTGCGGACCAGCTCTCCGTCCTTATCCACATATCTCCCGCTTATCCATTTGTCTGTATCCAGACGTCCTTTGCTGTTCATATGGAAGATCCCATTCAGCCAGGTGTTCTTTGCCATAATGCCGTTGGTATAAAAATAATACCAATACCCATTTGTCACACTACCGTTCTTGCCAATCCAGAGCCATTCTCTTTTTGCATATTTACCATTTGGTTTTTTATACTTGGTTCCTTTTGCCGTCTGTACAAATCCGGGCTTGCTTTTCTTATCATATCCCTGAATCCATGCACCGTCTTTTCCCACATACCGGCCGCCAATCCACTTATTGACTGCCATCTTACCGTTTCGTCCCAGGAAATATGGTCCATACCAGCTATTTCTCGTCATAATGCCATTGTCGGTGAAGTGATAATAACTTTTTCCTATTTTCACCCAGCCGGTCTGCATATAGCCTTTTTTATTGAAGTAATACGTATTGTTATCCACGGTCTGAAAACCCTTCAGATATTGATCCGTTCCATCCATGTAATAACGATATCCGCCTTCTGTCTGCCGGAAACCTGCCAGAGAGGTAACAGACAGCATCCCAAACATACATATTGCTGTTAATGTCAAGATCAACAGTTTCCACTTTTTATTCATTCTTTTCTCCATTTCCGGTCACTCCCTTAAATGTTTTCCTGCCTTTTTGCATACCATATTGAATAGGTATATTATGTCATACTTTCTTTATCATGACAAGATTTTTGCACGGCTGGTTTGCTAATTAAGTAAAATTTAAGATATACTTGCAAATAGAATATCGGATAGAATAACAGACACTATTTTTCCATCACGCTTTTCTATTTCATGATATAATTTATCTGACAAAAGACAGGGAGGTAACATTTTGAAACTGATATTCTCTATGATCAAAAAACATTTACTGCTTTTTTGCTGTGCAATCTTCTTCTTAACAATAGAAGCGCTCTGTGATCTGCTGCAGCCGGCTTTTATGTCCCGCATCGTAGATGAAGGTGTTAAATACCAGGATACATCCGTGGTTCTATATTACGGAATGGTGATGCTTGGCGTGGCACTCCTTGGCGCCTTAGGTGCCGTTATGCGGAATATCCTTGCAAGCCGAACCTCGCAGCAGATCGGAAAAGAACTGCGTTCTGTTCTATTTCAAAAAATCCAGACGTTTTCTTATGCAAATATTGATAAGCTTAACCCGGCTTCCCTCATAACACGGCTGACCAATGACGTGACGCAGATTCAGAACTTCATTAACGGAAGTATGCGGATATTGGTAAAGGCCCCCATTACCTGCATTGGTGCCATTTTTTTAATCGTAACCCGGACACCTAAACAGATTCCTATGATCATTCTGATTCTGATACTCTGCTCCATCTGGATCCTTGGAAATATGCTCCTGGGTTATCCCAGATTTGCACGCCTGCAAAAAAAGCTGGACCGGCTAAATAATGTCAGCAGAGAATTTTTAACCTCCATCCGGGTTGTAAAAGCCTTTGGGCGGGAGCGCTTTGAAACAGACAAATTTGCTAATGCCGCCGATGAACTGGCTGCTTCCGGCACTTCAGCCATGCGTGTAACTTCCGTCTTCGGCCCTTTGATTAATCTAACCGTCAACACCGGAATTGTGGTATTACTATGGCTTGGAGGCAATGGGGAACAAACAGACGTTGGTAAATTAATGGCTTCCGTTAATTATATGACTCAGGTACTTTTTTCTCTCAGTATGGTCTCCAATATTTTAAACAGCATGGTTCGGGCCACCGCCTCAGCAAAACGTGTCCAGCAGGTATTAGATGAGGTACCGGCCATGTCCGAACCTAAAAATCCAAAAGAATTTAATCTGACCGGAGAAGTACAATTTGAGGATGTATCTTTTTCCTATCCCGGTTCCAAACGAATGGCACTGCAGAACATCAGTTTTAGCGCCATCTCCGGATCTGCCATAGGGATCATCGGTTCCACCGGTTCCGGAAAATCCACCTTGGTTAATATGATACCGAGATTTTATGATGTATCCGCAGGTGCTGTCTTTGTAGGCGGTCAAGATGTCTGTACCGTAGAAACCGGACACCTGCGCAGCCACATTGGCATTGTGCCTCAGAAATCATTTTTGTTTTCCGGCAGTATCATTGACAATCTCCGCTGGGGTGATTCAAAAGCTGCGGATGATTCCATTTATAAAGCCGCCAAGGCAGCCTGTGCCCACAGTTTTATTGAATCCTTTCCGGATGGATACGATACCATTCTCGGTCAGGGCGGCGTCAATCTCTCCGGGGGACAGAAACAGAGGCTGTCCATTGCAAGAGCTCTGATCCGTCAGCCCGGGATTCTGATTCTGGACGACTGCACAAGTGCATTAGATGCATCTACCGAGGCTGCCGTGATGCACAATATCCGATCTCATTCCCAGGGCACTACCGTCTTTTTAATCAGCCAGCGAATCTCTTCCGTTATGCGGTCCGATCTGATCCTCTGCATGGAAGACGGTGTACTTTGCGGCCAGGGAAACCATGAAGAGCTTTTAAACAAATGCACCGTATACCAGGAAATATACCGTTCACAGATAGGAGATGATGAAATTGCCAGAGCTTAAATCAAATGGAATACCGCCCTCTAAAGCATCTCTGAGGCATCAAAGAGGGCTGCCTGTAGTTAAGCCCAGAAACTTAGGCGGCACATTACTACGGCTGTGGAATCTTACGAAAGGCCGCCGTCATGGCTTGTTAACCGTCTTTTTACTATCCGGTTTTGCGTCTCTTTCTGCAATGCTGACCCCTTTTCTGATTGGGCGCATTATTGATCATATTGATGCTTTAACTCCGGTACCATTTCTGTTAGCAGCATTATTTATTGTGTATCTTGCTGATTGGGCAATCCGCTTTTTGCAGTCCTTTCTAATGGCATCCGTATCCCAGAAAATAATCTGTTTTATCCGAAAAACATTATTTTCTAAAATGAAAGACCTGCCCCTTTCTTATTTTGACAAAAGCCAGCATGGCGATTTGATGAGCAGACTTACAAATGATATAGACAATATCAGCACTACTATTTCAGATTCCTTAACTCAGCTTATGATGCTCGCCTTTACTTTAACGGGCATTCTCTGCATTATGCTTTGGTTAAACCTCTGGCTTACCATAACCGCGCTGATTACCGTTCCATTTGTCTTTCTGCTTACAAAAACAATTACAAAACATACACGGAAATTATACCGGGAACAGCAAAATGTACTTGGCTCTCTAAACGGACATATTGAAGAAAGCATAGCAGGACTGTCTCTGGTAAAAGCTTTCGGACGGGAAACGCAGGTTACCGATGAATTTGAAAGTTACAATGAATCCCTGTGCAAGGTTGGAACAAAAGCTCTGATCTGGTCCGGTTATCTAATGCCCATCATGAATGTTATTAACAACTTAGGTTTTATCTGTATCTCTGTTGTCAGCGGTATTATGGCATCCCGCGGTCTCATTACCGTAGGTGTAATATCCAGTTTTCTGCTGTATTCCAGACAGTTTACCAGGCCCCTCATTGAGGTATCCAACATATTCAACGTGTTTCAGACGGCTGTGGCAGGGGCAGAGCGAATTTTTGATATTTTTGATGAAACACCTGAACCGGCAGACAAACCGGATGCTTTGCCTGTTGAACATCCAACGGGGGAAGTTGTGTTTGACCATGTCTGGTTTGGATATAACCCTGATATCCCAATCTTAAAGGATTTAAGCTTCACAGTTCCTTCCGGTACCCGCATTGCGATTGTAGGACCCACCGGAGCCGGAAAAACCACAATCATCAGTCTTCTGGCACGATTTTACGATGTAACTGGCGGGCGCATCCTGTTGGATGGCAATGACCTGCGGGATTACGAAACAGCTGGTCTTAGAAACAGTTTCGGCATCGTATTGCAGGACACGGCACTATTTTATCTAAGCATTCGGGAAAATATCCGATATGGGCGGGAAGATGCAACGGATGAGGAAGTGATTTCCGCCTCGAAAGCCGCAGGAGCACATAGTTTCATCAGCCGCCTGCCAAACGGATATGATACACTAGTGGGAGAAGAGGTTGGCAGTTTCAGCCAGGGCGAACGCCAGCTTATTACCATAGCCAGAGCAATCCTTGCAGATGCTCCTATCCTTATTCTGGACGAGGCAACCAGCTCCGTAGACACCCGAACAGAACAGAAGATCCGAAAAGCCGTATTGAATCTGACACAAAACCGTACTTCTTTTATAATCGCCCACCGATTATCAACGATTCGGGATTCAGATGTTATACTCTTATTAAAAGATGGAGAAATTGCTGAAATGGGGAACCATACAGAACTGCTTACCCGAAGAGGTCTTTATTATGATATGTATCAAACACAGATGGGATTATAATATCCCATCTGCACTACCAATGTGTTTTCCTTCCAGGAGATACCGCTTCACATTTTTTTGCAGAGAAGTATTTTCAGGCAATTTTTCAAATGGAATATCCTTACTTTTAAAAATCCAGATCAAATACTCCTGGTTATCCGGATATACCTCTGTGATTTTAAACTGATTCTGAAACTGAATAATTTTTGATTCCACCGGAAGCACCTCTTTCAATTCAGGAGAAAGGAGCCAGGAGCTGCAGCAGATATTTTTGTATTGAAACTCCGGAAAATAATGTAAAAAAAACCGCTTTGCCATTTCGTAAGATTCATCACACTTTTCTCTGGATAGATCAGCGTCTGAGGGTATGTGTATATCCAGTACCCCGTCATTATCAATCACTTTCATTTCGAATTCAAGAGTTCCAAGCCGAAACAACAGACAGGATAACTGTCTGGGTACCCAAAAATCTCGGTCAAAACCATAGTCACCATAGCTTTCCCTGTATTCATTGACAAATCTCGTAAAACATTTCATCGTATCTAAGAAAACAGACTCCTCAATCCCCAGCCGGTCATAAGTCATCTTCGTTTTTAATGCTGCATAAAGCATCACGGTAAGAATTTTAAATCCCTCTTTATCTTCCCCCAGCCGGGTACGCAGTATTTTCAGCCCGGTATCCCAGTTTCCGGAATCCATAAGCAGGTTCACTTCGTCTAACTGATCCAACTCTAAACTTTGTTCCAGTAATATTACATTGCTGATTACTGCTTCGGGTAATTCTATTTTTTCACATAAATCTTTTAAACTCATACTCATTATCTTATACCTTTCTATTCTGCTCATTGATAACTTCATTTGCAGCCGGAATTGCAGTCGGCAAAGTGACCAGGAACATCCATTAGGCATCCTGTTCTGATGACTATATAAAAAACTATCTGTATTATAACTATATTATTCAAGGCAGACAAGAACTAATGTTTATTTAAGTTAACTTTATTTCATAATTGGATAATTTCGCTTCGACTGAAGTAAGATGTACAGCCTGGTTTACAGTAATCCGGAGAAAAAAATTTTGAAACAGCACAGAAAGACCCGGACAAGCAGGCTGCATATCAATCCACAGCCGACAATCCGGGTCTTTCTTTTTCATTCTATTTGGCCAATATATTCAGCCGAGGCTCATTAATTAACCCTGAGTCAGAATAGAACGTACATGAGAGATTTCTTCTGCCGTTGCTTTTGCAGCCGGCACATAATAAGCTTTTGCTCTTGCGATCTGGTAAATTTCTTCCTGAGACATTTCACACTGATTACGGATCTGTTTTAAAGTCTGTTTCAGCTGTGGATTTTCAGACTGGGTAATCATCTCAGCATAACGTGTTAATTCACCGTTAATACCTACAAGCGTGTCAGATACCATTGTTTTTTCATCCATGTTTTTTTCCTCCTGTTGATTACTGTAAGAATCCCATTAACTGCTGCTTTGTTTCCATTGCAGACTGAGCTGACTTCTGGAAAAACTGTTTTACACCCGGGTCTTGAGCCTGAGATGCGTATGCAGTCATTTTACAGTGCGTAGTAGCACAACCACCGATGAGATGACGCAGGTTCTGTAAATCTAATTCTGATATTTCTGCCATAAAAAATTCCTCCTTTTTGACATATCTATTTTACTTTACTAGTATGTCTAAAAAGGAGGAAAACTATTCTTATAAGCGGTTATAAAGCTCTGCATATTTCTGGGCAGATGTATCCCAGGAGAAATCTGCTGCCATGCCTCTGTCGATCAACTTATTCCATTCACGTTTTTTCTCATTGAATACGTAATATGCATATTTAATCGTATTAAACATTTCATGGGCATTGTAATTTGCAAAGCTAAATCCGGTTCCTGTACTTTCATATTCATTATATGGCCAAACGGTATCCTTTAAACCTCCTGTTTCCCTTACAATCGGTACGGTACCGTAACGAAGGCTCATTAACTGGCTGAGTCCGCATGGTTCGAATAAAGATGGCATCAGGAACGCATCACTGGAAGCATAAATCTTGTGGGACATCGCTTCGGAATAATAGATACAAGCCGCTACCTTTCCCTGATATTTCCATGCGAAATGCCGGAACATATTCTCATATTTCTCTTCACCAGTACCTAATATAACGAACTGCCAATCCTGCTGCTGGCACATTTCATCCATTATATAGGCGATCAAATCAAACCCTTTTTGATCTGTCAGCCTGGATACAACACCTATCAAGAACTTCTTATCATTTTGTTCCAAGCCTAATTCCTGCTGCAGAGCGCGTTTATTCTTAATCTTTTCTTTTCGGAAATTTTTCGCATTATAATTCTTAACTATATACTGATCTGTCTCCGGATTATATTCTTCATAATCAATACCGTTGACAATCCCTGACAAGCAGTTAGCTCTGGCTCTCATAAGCCCATCTAAATGCTCGCCATAAAATGGTGTTTTAATTTCTTCCGCATAAGTATCGCTGACTGTTGTCACTGCATCGGCATATACGATGCCGCCTTTTAAATAATTTGCATCCCCGAAAGCTTCTAATTTGTCCGGAGCAAAATAGTATGCAGGCAGTCCTGTCATATCTTTTACAGTCTTCATATCCCAGACTCCCTGGAATTTCAGATTATGTATGGTCATAATAGATTTCATGCTGCTGAAGAATTCTCCTTCATGGAACCGATCCTTCAGATAAACCGGTATCAACCCTGTCTGCCAGTCGTGGCAGTGTACAATATCAGGCCTGAATCCAATTACCGGTAACGCAGAGAGCGCAGCCTTGGAAAAAAAAGCAAATTTCTCAATATCTTCATAAATATTCCCATAGGGCTTAGGTCCTGAAAGGTAATATTCATTATCAATAAAATAGAACTGAATTCCCTCATATTTCATTTCCAGTATTCCCACATATTGAGAACGCCATGCTAAATCCATGTAAAAATGACTCACATAATTCATCTGGCTCTTGTACTCTTCTTTCATGCACATATATTTGGGCAAAATTACACGCACATCAAATTCTTCTTTGTTAAAACATTTTGGAAGTGATCCTACTACGTCCGCAAGACCTCCCGTTTTAATAAAAGGGACACACTCAGATGCGACAAATAATACTTTCTTCATACCATACCCTCCCTAATGTAGATTTAGTCTTATAATCATACATTATACCTCATTTTAGGCGTTATGAAAAGCATTATCTGTTTTTATATTCCAATCTGATCTTATCTGCAATCAGGGCAATAAACTCTGAGTTCGTTGGTTTACCCTTTCCATTGCTTACCGTATAGCCAAAAAGTTCGTCGATTGTGTCCATCTTACCACGGCTCCAGGCTACTTCAATCGCATGGCGAATCGCTCTTTCTACACGGCTCGGTGTCGTCTGATGCTTTTTCGCGATTGTTGGATATAAAATTTTCGTAATTGAGTTCAGCATTTCCATATCATTTACCGACATGATGATGGAATCTCTTAAATACTGATATCCTTTAATGTGTGCCGGAACGCCAATCTCATGAATAATATTTGTTACATCCGTCTCCAGATTGCGTTCCATATATTCATTCTTGCTTTCATACGCATTTACTTTACGCACTTCGGCAAAGTTTCTTTCTCTATTTCTTCTTACGTGCTTAATTCTGTTGATTACCATATCGTTGTCGAATGGTTTTAAAATATAATAATCCGCCCCAAGATCAAATGCATCTTCTGTAATCTTTTCCTGTCCAATTGCTGTAATGACAATAAATGCCGGATGTTTCTTAACCGTCTTATCTTTATTGATCCGGTCCATGACGGTTAAACCGTCAACCTTCGGCATAATAATATCTAATAGTACTACATCCGGTTCTTTTTGTTTAATAATGTCTACAAGCTCTTCACCATTCGCCGCCTTCCCCACAACGTTAAGTTCGTCATCGCTGCCAACAATATTATCCAGTAACTGGACGACTCTTTCATTATCGTCAGCGATCGCTATATTTAATTTTTCCACAAATCTCTCCTCCAATTTTACTTTTTTGTCATTGTACGCTAAATTTAATGTTTGCCCATACCATAAATTGTCACGAACAAAAACTAATTGTATTATATAACATTTGAACCTATTATCAAGAAAAACTTGTCATCAAGAATCGACAAAAATCATGTTTTCCGCAAATATACCGAATCCGCTTGTCGAATCCTGGATGAAAACATGGGTTACTGCGCCGATTAATTTTCCGTTCTGAATGATGGGACTTCCGCTCATTCCCTGGACAATTCCGCCTGTTTTCTGCAGTAATTCCTCATCTGTCACTTTAATCACCATGCTTTTATTTACATCGCTGCTATTTAATAAAACTTTTTCGATTTCTATGTCGTATTCTTTTACAGTACCATCTACGGTACAGCGTATCGTTGCAGGGCCTGTTTCGATCTCCTGTTTAAGGCCAACCTCTATTGGTGTCCCTTTCAGCTGGGATTTAAAAGATTCTGTCACTTTACCAAATATGCCTGCCTCAGTATTTGCCGTAATACTGCCCATGACTTCGTTTTCGTCATAGCGGATTACTCCTGCCAGTTCACCCGGTGTGCCTTTTTCACCCTTTACTACAGAAATAATGTCTGAAGGATATAATTTTCCTTCCTGAAGTGATAACAGCGTACTGGTATCCACATCACTGATTCCATGTCCCAGAGCTCCATAATTTCCATTTTCATCCACATACGTAAGGGTTCCGATACCCTGAGTGTCATCACGTACCCAGATGCCGGTCTTGTATTCAGACGTTCCGGTCATGACCGGTTTTACCTTTAAATCCGTGATTTCCCCTTTTCTCTGAACTTCCAGCGTTATATCCGATCCGCCTGATTCATTTATACGGGAAATTAATTCTTTTTTATCGGATATTGGATTTCCATTTACCCCCAATATATAATCTCCGGACTGAACAACGGAAGCCGCAGGTTCATAATCTACCCCATCCATTCCATTTACTGCACCTGTTCCTACCACCAGAATTCCTCTTGTTTTCATATAGATTCCCACCGGGCTGCCGCAAGGGATTACCTTACTGCGTTCCACCACATCTACCTGGATGTTCTTTACCGGAATAACTCCAAACAATTTACATTCAATAGTATACGGTTCCTGAGAACTCATCTTCAGGTTATCCTGCGGAATGTTAGAACCGTTCTGACTGGCGGCCTGTGCTACGTTTTCCTCAATAAACGTATCAAATGGATATCTTAAAATCTGAGTTTTCCTGTCGCCCGATACCACCTGTAAGCGATCCGGTATGCTGCGGTCTATTAAAAATGCCCCCGTTGCGCTGACAAAAAGAACAATTGTTAAAACCGAAATAATGATCTTCCTGCAACGCTTTCTATTCTTTGCCACATGCTCACATCCTTTCATCATCATTCAATTATTTCGCATTCTCATGCCTGACCCCGGAATTAACACAAGCTCTCTTGTACTATTCCCAAATCAGTAGTGTATTATCTTTTACACTTTCTAATCAAAAGATTGCAAAAATAAAAAGAATATACACTTGGTATATCCTTTTTTAGTATGTGAGTATCGCAGCAGATTCACTCTAGTATTTTTTTGTACATAATGCCAATTCTTTCATTTCCTTTGCACTTTCCATAACCGTTTCCGTGATTTTTGCACCGCCCAGAATCCGGGCAATCTCATGAATACTCTCATCCTCAGACAGTTCACGGATGGATGTAATCGTATTGTTTTTAACAATTTTTTTCTCGATGACATAATGGCTGTCTGACATGGATGCAATCTGAGCCAGGTGGGTAATACAGATAACCTGATGGTTCCTGGCAATAACTGCCAGCTTTTCCGATACTTTCTGGGCAGTCCTGCCGCTGATTCCCACATCAATTTCATCAAAAATAAGGGTTTCCGTAGCATCCTTATCCGCCAGAACAGTTTTAATCGCAAGCATAATCCTGGAGAGTTCCCCTCCGGATGCCACGCTGCCAAGCGGTTTTACACTTTCCCCGGGGTTTGTGGAGATCATAAAACAAACCTCGTCATATCCATTTGCATCTGCCTGTCCGGTCTGGTCTACGGCTATTTCAAACTGCACTTCAAGGAAGTTCAGGTCCACCAAAGCCTCACGGATAGTCTTTGCAAGCTTTTTACCATAGGATTTACGGATCGCAGACATCTTAGCGGCATTCTTATCCAGTTCTGCTTTACAAGCCTCAAATTCCCCGTTTAAACGTTCCATATAGGCATCGTAATCCCGAAGTTCTGACAGCCTCTTTTCTTTTTCATCCTTATATGCCAATATCGCTTTGATACTGTTGCCGCACTTTGATTTTAAATGATTAATAAAATCAAGGCGGTCTTCTATCTTGGCAAAATCCTCTCCGTCAAATGAGATGCTTCCCATATAGGCACTGAGTTCCCGGTTAAAATCCGACAGAAGGCTTTCCACATCGGCAAGCTGGTTATACAGTCCCTCCAGTTCCTTATCATATTCCGTAACCAGAGAGAGATTCCTTAAGGATCTGCCCAGATTTTCGGCGGCTCCTGACATACTGTCGTTTCCACACAGATCATGAATCTCTGTAATATATTCAATAATCTTCTTACCATTAGAAAGTTTTCGAAACTGTGCCTCCAGTTCCTCATCCTCCCCGATTTTTAACCCGGCCTCTTCTATTTCATCTACTTCAAACTGCAGAAAATCCATTTCTTTTGCCTTTTGTGCCTCGTCCATTCTGGTGTCTGACAGCTGATGTTTAATTTTTGTATAATTTCTATACAGAGCAGCACCTTTATCTTTATATTTTGCCAGCTCTTCTTTCGCAAATTCATCCAATATCTGTAAATGATTTTTTTTATTCAGCAGAGACTGATGCTCATGCTGTCCATGAATATCAATCAAAATCTCCGCCAGTTCCTTAACAACGGAAACCGGAACCGTTTCCCCATTTACTTTTGTGATGCTTCTTCCATTCATCAGCTTCCTGGAGATGATCACCTGATCGTCTTCAATCGGTATATCCATATCCAGAATCTGCTTTTTCTGGTTTTCCTGTTCAACAGAAAACACCAGTTCGGCTAATGCGTAATCTGCATCCTCTCTTGCGAATTCTTTAAAACTTTTAAGTCCAAGTGCAACGTTAACAGAGCCGATAATAATAGATTTACCAGCTCCTGTCTCACCTGTCAGTATATTCAGACCTTTCCTGAAGTCCACTTCCAGTTCCTGTATTAACGCCATATTTTTTACATGTAGATTTAGTAACATAAGCTTATCCTTCTACCTCTCCCGACAAAAGATTATTTGTGCTCTGTTCCTACAATTTTACGGATTTTATCCATAACAAGCAGTGTATCATCCACGCTTCGGATGGCACACATAATGGTATCATCTCCTGCAATACATCCCGCTATCTCAGGCCAATGCATGGCATCCAGGGCTGCTGCTACCGCCATAGCCATCCCGGATACCGTTTTCACAACCAGGATGTTCTGCGCCATATCCATAGATGCAAAACCGTCTTTTAATACCCGCAGGTATTTTTCGTTCATTCCATTTCCGTTTGCCTGCATCACCGCATATTTCTGCCGTCCGCCGTTAATGGCAATTTTAGTAAGTTTTAATTCACGGATATCTCTGGACACAGTAGCCTGGGTCACACGGAAACCTTCCTGGTTTAACCGCTCTGCCAGTTCTTCCTGTGTCTCTATCTCATAGCGGTTGATGATATCTACTATTTTAGCATGTCTTGCTATTTTCATGCCACACCTCCTATGTCTGGTACATTTTCTTTCGTAATATTTCCAAAAAACTGATATTATTTATTTTGACCAGTCTTGCACAGCGGTCTGCCTTTGTAATGACAATTTGATCATTACAGTTTAAATTTACAGAAGTGTCTCCGTCAAAGGTGGCTTCCGCACCCTCTCTGGTACTGTGTCCTTCTCCGATTTCCACTGTTATCTTCGCATTATGTGGCAGTACAATGCTCCTGGTATTTAATGTATGGGGCGCAATCGGCGTTATCATTATGATCTCTGCCTCAGGGGATACGATCGGACCGCCTGCGGACAGGCTGTACCCGGTAGATCCGGTAGGCGTAGAGATGATAATGCCGTCTGCGCTGTAAGAATTTAAAAACTCATCATCTACATAAATATTTAAATCTATAATGCGAAGCCTTCCATTACGTCCGATTACAATATCATTTAACGCAATGTCACTCATCAGTTTTTTATTCTGATGATATGCCGTTCCGCTTAACATCATCCGCTCATGAATCTCATACTCATCCAGCAGCAGCTTATCCAGTGCCGGCTTAATATTAGAACGGTCAATCTCAGCCAGATATCCCAGTGTTCCCAGATTAATTCCAAGAAGAGGTATATTCCGCTCGACAAGATCACGTGATGCCTGCAAAAGCGTTCCATCACCGCCCAGCACCAATACACAGTCCACATCCGGAGGGATAAGCGCTGCATTGGTATACTTATAATTATGTAATTTATTTTTGCCCGGACGCTGCTGTATCATGCAGACTTTTCCCTGACTTTCCAGATAATCCCGGATAGATTTTGTAGTCTCCATATCCGGATCTTTTAAGCAATTCGTTATCACATAAAATTTATCCATACTGATATACCTCTAATTCTGAGTGTGCCTAAACACGCTCTAACGTTTTATGTGCTTCCTTTACAATATCTTCCACAGAAAATGGAATCTCTTCATTCTGTGTGCCTTCCGGCAGTTTCTGCAGATAGAGCAGATATTCTATATTGCCTTCCGGACCTTTAATGGGGGAGAACTCCAGTCCCAGTACTTCAAAGGAAATACTGACCGCATAGGCAATGACTTTTCTAATTACTTCTTCATGGACCGCACTGTCACGGACCACTCCCTTTTTTCCGACCTTTTCCCGTCCGGCTTCAAACTGCGGCTTTATCAGGCAGGCAATCTGCCCCTGATCCGTCAGTAAATTCCGCACCGGCAGCAGGACTTTTGTCAGAGAAATAAAAGAAACATCAATGGAGGAAAACTCCACTAATTCTTCTATGTTTTCCGGCTCCACATAGCGGATATTCGTCTTTTCCATGCAGACTACCCGTTCATCCTGTCGAAGCTTCCAGTCCAGCTGACCATGGCCTACGTCCACCGCATATACTTTAACTGCTCCGTTTTGCAGCATACAGTCTGTAAAACCACCGGTGGAAGAGCCTACATCCATGCAGACTTTTCCTTCCAGGGTAATATCAAAATGGCTCATCGCTTTTTCCAGCTTCAGCCCTCCACGGCTGACATATTTCAGGGTATTTCCTTTTACTTCTATTTCTGACTTCTCATCAAAAGTGGAACCGGCTTTGTCCTCTTTCTGTCCGTTAACATAGACATTTCCGGACATAATAATCGCCTTGGCCTTCTCACGCGAAGGAGCCAGCTGCCGCTGCACCAATAATATATCTAAACGTTCTTTCATTGTATCTCCTTACTGGCAGCTTTATTACAATCCAATATAAGCCGCCAGAATCTTTTTCTCCACAGAATCTGCGTCAATTCCCACTTCCTGCTTTAACATATCCACATTTCCATGCTCCACATAGTCATCAGGCAAGGTAATATTCAGGACTTTCACCCGGCTTCCGATCTGGTTAAAATAATCCAGTACTGCTTCACCGAATCCACCGCTTTTTACATTTTCCTCAAGTGTTACCACCAGCCTGTGTTCCTTCTGCAGTTCCAATAAAAGTTCGCTGTCATAGGGTTTCACGAATCTGGCATTCACAAGAGAACAGCTGTAACCCGTGTCCCGCAGCCGTGACCGGACTTCTTTGGCTGTCTTGACCATGCTCCCAACTGCCACAAGGGCGATTTCACTTTCATCATAGATTACTTCGCTTTTTCCATACTTCACAGGCTCCCTGAATTCCCTGAGTCCATCATAAGCTTCTCCTCTGGGATAACGCAGTGCAATAGGTCCGTGATAGGCCACCGCAAATTTCATCATATCAGAAAGCTCCCATTTATTCTTTGGTGCCATTATACACATATTGGGAATGCTGGATAAATAGGAAAGATCAAAAATTCCCTGATGGGTTTCTCCGTCACTTCCAACCAGCCCTGCTCTGTCAATCGCAAAAATCACATGAAGATTCTGTATGCAGACATCGTGAAGCACCTGATCATAGGCTCTTTGCAAAAACGAGGAATACACAGCGACTACAGGCTTAAGTCCTGCTGCCGCCAGACCTGCCGCAAAGGTGACCGCATGCTCTTCCGCAATTCCCACATCGAAGAACCGGTCCGGAAACATATTGCGGAACCTCTTTAATCCTGTGCCGTCGGGCATCGCAGCTGTCACTGCGACTATCTCGGGCTCCCGGTCTCCCAGCTTTCGCATAACTGTAGAAAATATATCGGTATAATTAGATTTTACTCTTTTTGATTTTGGAATTCCTGTCTCAATTTCAAAGGGCTCTGCCCCGTGGAATCTGGCGGGATGACGCTCCGCAGGTTCATAGCCTTTTCCCTTTTTCGTACACACATGCACCAAGACAGCTCCGTTTACTTTCTTTGCCTCTCGAAAGGTCTTACATACCTGTTCCATATTGTGCCCGTCGATAGGGCCCAGATAGGTAATCCCCATCTCTTCAAACAGCATTCCCGGAATGAAAAGCTGTTTGATCCCGCTTTTGGTTTTACGTATCCGTTTTACAATGCGGTCACCATATACCGGAATTTTAGAAAGGGTATTTGTCACTCCGGATTTCAGTTCGGTATAAGCATCTGCCGTCCTAAGATTTCCAAGATAAGAGGACATTCCGCCTACATTTTCCGAAATGGACATGTTATTGTCATTGAGTACTATAATATAATTGGTTTTGATCTGGGAAGCATTATTCAGGGCTTCATAAGCCATTCCTCCAGTCAGGGCACCATCTCCGATAACAGAGATTACATAGTGCTTCTCTCCTTTGATATCCCTCGCCTGGGCATATCCAAGCCCCGCTGATATGGAAGTAGAACTATGACCGGTGTCAAATGCATCGCAAAGACTTTCTTTACGCTTGGGAAAACCGCTCATGCCTCCATATTTACGCAGATGGTCAAATCCATTCTTTCTGCCTGTCAGGAGTTTATGAGTGTAGGACTGATGGCCTACATCCCAGATCATTTTATCTTCCGGCAGGTTAAATGTCAGATGCATTGCCATGGTCAGTTCAACTACGCCAAGATTTGAGGCAAGGTGTCCCCCTGAGATGCTGATTTTATGAATCAGAAACTCCCGAATCTCATCTGCCAGCAGAGTAAGCTCTTCTGCATTCAGTTCTTTAATATCATTTTCTTTTTGAATCTTATCTAAAACCATTGGTTCACCTTCTAATTCTCTCTATTCACCAGCTGCAGAATCAGACTGCGCAGAAATTCATTTTTCTGGGGAAGAGAATCCAGGATACGTATTGCACGGTTTGAAATCTGTGCCACGTCCTGTTTCGCTTCTTTCAGTCCCCGCAGGGTTACATATGTGGTCTTATGATTCTTTTCATCACTCTTTACCGGTTTTCCAAGCGCTTTCGTGGTGCTGGTAACGTCCAGTATATCATCCTGGATCTGGAATGCCAGTCCGATATCCGCAGCAATCGCTTCCATCAGATTAACTTCTTCCTTGTCTGCACCTGCCAAGACAGCTCCAACCATCATGGAACCTTCGATCAGGGCACTGGTTTTTAATCTGTAAATAAAATCCAGCCGCTCCCGTTCCAGAGGTTTTCCGGATGCTTCCACATCCACTGACTGTCCGCCGATCATGCCGTTTATCCCTGTTTTTACCGTTAATACCCGAAAAGCCTGTCCAATGCGCGCATTTTCAGGTTCCATGTCAAATGCTTTAGAGGCTGTCTCATAAGCATAATTCAAAAGAGCATCACCAGCCAGGATTCCCATGGCTTCACCATAGACTACATGGGTTGTTTTTCTTCCTCTTCTGTATTCGTCATTATCCATTGCAGGAAGGTCATCATGAATCAGGGAATGGGTATGAATCATCTCCATCGCCGCCATAAAAGGCTCCACTATTCTGCCTGTCCCGCCGAACAGGCGGTAAGACTCCATCATAAGCAGCGGCCGGAGTCTTTTTCCTCCTGCCAGCATGCTGTAATTCATGGCTTCCAGCAGTGTTTTCTGAAAACCTTCTTCCGGTGGAAGATACTGTCTGATTACGTTCTTTACCTGAGCAATCTGCTCTTTCATCTCTTCATTAAAATTCATTCAGCTCACCATTTTCATTAATCACTTGCATTTTCTTTTCCACTGTGTCAATTTTTTCATTACAGCTCTTTAAAAGTTCCATTCCCGACTGATAAGTCTTAAAAGAATCTTCCAGTGAAATATCCCTGCTCTCCAGCGCCTCTATCATTTTATCCAGCTGTGCAAAGGATTCTTCCAGAGTAAGGACTTTTGCTTCTTCTTTTTTCTCCATTGGTCAAACTCCTGATTGTTATCGATAGTCCATCGGCTCTTTCTTTTTCACCTCTGCATCTATCCGTCCGTCAGTTACATATATCTTAAGCCTTTCTCCCTGCTCTACCTGCACGATACTGCTCAGGGTACTTCCTTTATCATCTGTCGCATAAGCATATCCCTGATTCAGCTTTTCAAGGGGTGACAGGCCTTTCATCTTTTCTATATATATTCGAAACTGATGCCGCTTCTCCAAGAGGCGGTCATTCATCAGATTTTGTATTTTATCTTCTTTATCAATTAAAAACTGGCGCTTTTCCTGTAACTGGCTTTCCATTAGGCGCTTCAGTTTTTCTTCTTTTTCTGTCAATGCCCGGCGCTTTTCCTGAATCTGGTTCCGGGGACTTAAATAATTCAGCTTCAGCTGATACTTCGTAAGTCTCTCCTGATTTCTCACCAGGGACTCCTGCATTCTTCCATCCAGTCTTCTCTTATACTGCAGCAACTGTTCTCTTACGGCATATATGTCTGCCACTGCAAGCTCTGCTGCCGCAGAAGGAGTGGGTGCCCGAAGATCCGCCACATAATCTGCTATTGTAACATCGGTTTCATGTCCCACTGCCGAGATCACAGGCGTACGGCATTCAAAAATTGCACGGGCAACCTTTTCTTCATTAAATGCCCACAAATCCTCAATGGATCCGCCGCCTCTTCCTACGATAATAGTATCCACACCGCTTCTGTCCAAAGTATGGATGCCCTTAACAATACTGTCAGCTGCACCTTCCCCCTGAACCAGTGCCGGATATAAAATCAACTGGACATAAGGGTTCCTGCGGTAAGAGATATTCATAATATCACGGATTGCAGCACCGGTTGGAGCCGTTACGATCCCAATCTTTCTGGCAAATCCCGGAATTTCCTGCTTATATTCCGCCGCAAACATACCCATTTCTTCCAGTTCTTTTTTTAATGCCTCATACTTTTCATAGAGAAGCCCTGCCCCATCCAGAATAATTTCTCTGGCATAGAGCTGATACCTTCCGTCCCGTTCATATACACTGACGCTGCCCATGGCAATTACACGCTGTCCGTCTTTCATTGGAAACGCCAGCCCTTTTCTTGCACCTGCGAACATCACACAGGCCATTGTGCCCGTTTCATCCTTCAGAGAAAAATAGATATGCCCTGAAGTGTGGTATTTACAGTTGGAAACCTCTCCTTTTACATAAATACGTGCCAGCATGAAATCCTGCGTAAACATATTTTTAATATACGCATTCACCTGGCCTACGGAATAAACATTCTGCATTTTATCTCCTATAAAGCTAGTTTAGCCAAAATTCCGTTAACAAATGCAGGTGAATCATCTCCACCGAATTTCTTTGCAAGTTCAACTGCCTCGTTAATGGCAACTCCTACGGGAATTTCTTCATCAAATTTCATTTCATATACTGCAAGACGCAGTATCGTCAGGTCCACTTTACCCATACGGGTGGTTTTCCAGCCTTCCGCGATCTGATCGATTGACGCATCAATTTCCGTTTCTTTCTCCAGGATCATTTGGTACTTTCCTTCAATATATTCCTGGTTCTTCTCTTCCACATCACCCAGATCCTCAAAGTAAATAGAAAGCTGCTGCTCCATTTCCTCTGCATCATGAAACTCCGTAAAAAACAGTAATTTAAATATGTGTTCTCGTAATTCTCTTCTGCCCATTATTTTTCCTCCGGGTCTTCCTTTTTCTCGTATCTTACCACAAATATTCTATCCATGCAAAAAAGGGATGTCCTGTCTCAGACATCCCACTGATTATTTGCGTTTTTCCATAGTCACGCCGGCAATTCTGACATTTACATCTGCCACGGTTAGTCCTGTCATATTTTCTATGGATGCTTTTACTTTTTCCTGAACTTTCTTACTGGTTTTTACGATACTGTAACCATAATCCAGGTTCAAAGTCATATCCACATTTACAATGCCATCCAGCACCGCAACCTTTACACCCTTTGATAAATTTTTCATTCCGAGCTTTCCTACCAGCTCTTTTGTAATATTTCCTTCCATGCTGGCTACACCTTCTACTTCTGTGGCTGCCAGTCCGGCAATAATTGCTACTACTTCATCAGCAATCTGAACCTGTCCGAAACTCTCATCTGTTGGTATATTATAACCGTATTGATTATCTTCTTTACTCATAATAACAACCTCCTACTCACGTTGTTCTATTACACTATGTTTATTATACCAAATTTTCTGATTTTTGCAAATGAAAATATTTTGCAGTTCTACTTGCCTATTTTCTCCTTTTCGCCTAAAATATAACCATACATATATGAGGAGGTACTATTCATGAAGAAAAAAGGACTATTAATTTTAATATTGACTTGTTTATCTCTTGGTATAACCGCATGCCAGAGGGATTCTTCCGGAGACACAGAAAAAACAACAGCTAAAACTGAGACCACAAAAAAGACTACTGCAAAAGAAACCCAGAAAAGCAGTAATACTTCTAAAAACAAAAAAAATACACCGATATTAAAAGGAGAAACAACCGCACCGGAAACAGAGCCTGTCACCACACCGCAGACTACTCCCGAGACAACGCCTCAGACAACGGAAGCTGTGACTCAGGAAGCAACTACCGAAACACAATCCCAGACAAGTTCTGCTAATACCACAGAATCATCCGTAAGCATCCCAACCGATGCGGATGCCCAGTGCCAGTACTGCGGCGAGTGGTTCTCCACCATACAGGATGAAAGCGGTACAAGCCCTTATGGCCGCCATGTGGCCCAGGAAGGCAATAATTATGACATCACGGAAAACCAGCAGGATAGCACTGCACAGTGCCCATATTGCGGCGGTTGGTTTTCTACGGTTCCCCAGGGAGATGCCTGGAGTGCATTTGATTCCCATGTTCTTGAGGAAAAGCAGTCACAGGAGTACTAAAAATCTGTGCCGTCCAGCTTCGGGGATAGAAAATTTTTCATAACAGACCAGGTACGGCCGGACAGAAATTTAACTTCTGCCTAGCAGGAGCACTAGAGCGTGTTTTAAAATTGCTTTCTGGCACCTGTGCGTCACAGTTTGTGGGAGATTTGTTCCGGATGAAGGGCGCGTAGCGGGCTACGTAACCTGAATTCGGGGCAAATATGCCGCAAAGTGGGGCGTGCAGATGGCAGGAATGAATTTTCAAACACGCTCTAGAGCGTGTTTGAAAATTAAAAGTTGCACAAAACAAATGTTTTGCATCCCCGTTTTATGGTAAAATAAAGAAAAAGGGGTGTTTTATATGTTGAGACGATATGAATTAACAGATGATGAATGGAATCATATAGTAACTTTACTTCCTCCTGAAAACACAGGAAAACCAGGTCGTCCCTCAAAAGAAAACCGTACCATGCTTAATGCAATGATTTGGCTGGCGCGAAGCGGAGCCCCATGGCGTGATCTTCCT
>NZ_JNGB01000059.1:0-37029 GCF_001029355.1 Robinsoniella sp. RHS | reverse complement strand
GAATTGACTTCTTAGGTCAGGGAACAATTTACCCGGATATAGTGGAAAGTGGCACGAAGACAGCGAAGATGGTCAAATCCCATCACAATGTAGGCGGTCTTCCTGAAGATATGAAATTTGGTTTGGTAGAGCCGTTAAAGCAGTTATTTAAAGACGAAGTAAGAGCCTGTGGTTTGGAACTGGGACTGCCGGATGGCATGGTATTCCGTCAGCCTTTCCCGGGACCCGGATTAGGCGTAAGATGTCTTGGCGCAATTACCAGAGAGCGTCTGGAAGCGGTACGGGAATCGGATGCAATCCTGCGGGAAGAATTCGAAATAGCTGGTCTTGACAAGACTGTATGGCAGTATTTTACGGTTGTTCCTGATTTCAAATCAGTTGGTGTAAGAGATAATGCAAGATCCTTTGAATATCCGGTCATCATTCGTGCGGTTAATACCATAGATGCCATGAGTGCCACCATTGAACAGGTAGACTGGCCGGTATTACTGAAAATCACGGACAGAATATTAAAAGAAGTGAAGAATGTAAACCGTGTTTGTTATGATATGAGTCCGAAGCCTACTGCTACGATTGAGTGGGAATGATGTAAGTGCTAAAGAACCCAGTGTTTAAGCGGATTCCAAACAAATTTATTTAAGCTGCGGCAAAGATTTGGCAACATTGGCTCTCACTAAATGAGTAAAATTTATTTCAATATGACATAGAAAAACCTTACTGATTTTCAAAAATGATTGAAAATTGGTAAGGTTTTTTTGCTTGTGTCACCTGGCTTCTTTGAATTCTATAACTTGCTTTAATCCGTGTAGCAAAATATAATATTATTTATTGAATGCCATGTAACATTTTAAGGACATTTGCCTGTTATACTAAATACAAAATTTGAAGCGAGGAAATGACGATATGAAACAGATTTTAATTGTCGAGGACGACACACTTTTGAATAAAACGCTGGCCTACAATCTGACATCGGATGGCTATGATGTTACCACAGCATTAAACGCACATACAGCCGCTGAAGAACTGAACACAAAGTCATTTGAACTGGTGCTGCTGGATATCAATCTGCCGGATGGCAACGGATATGATGTTTGTCAGTTAATTAAACCGGAACATCCGGATACGATAGTCATATTTCTGACTGCCAACGATCAGGAAAGCGACCAGATACGGGGCTATGAGGTGGGAGCAGTGGACTATATTACAAAACCATTTTCCATTGGTGCCTTACAGAGAAAAATCAATGCAATGTTTGCAATGTTGGAACACCACAAACCAACAAAAGATATTTACAATGATGGCAGATTGTTTCTTGATTTTTCGGAGTTGACTGCCAATCTGAATGGAAAAATGCTGACGATTTCTTCAATGGAATTTAAGATGTTGAACTTATTTTGTAAAAATCCCAACCAGGTACTTACCCGTGGTCAACTGCTAGAAAAGTTATGGGACGCAGAGGATAATTATGTGGACGAACACACCCTGACAACTGCTATTAGCCGCATACGAGGGAAAATCGAAGCAGAGGGAGACACCTACATTAAAACGGTTTATGGAATGGGGTATCAATGGACTGGGGGTGAACGGAAATGAAGCAGAAATGTCTTTCAGTCAAAAATATGTGTCTGCTCATCGGAGCAGGTGCAATATGCTCCATGCTAATAATTAGCGTGTTCTTTTACATACTTATTGAGAACACCCTTATGCTTTGGGCTGGTGTGATGTTGACGGTTTGCGCTCTTGTCTGGCTGTTCCTTCTGGTATATTGTTTTGGCAGACGCTTATCCATGTTTACCGGCGACCTGTGCCAAACTTTGGACCACATGATAAGCGGCAATGATAAGCCAGAGCAGGATATTGACAGCGAAACACTCTTTGCCTGCATTATTCACCGGATTTCCCGGCTATATGATATTATGCGGGAAAATCGACGCAAGGTGGATCAGGAACGTCAGGAACTTCAAACACTGGTATCAGACATTTCCCATCAGGTAAAAATGCCAGTTAGTAATCTTAGAATGGTAACTGACACGTTACTGACAAAGTCAGTCACAGAACAGGAGCGAATAGACTTTTTGCAAGGTATCCAAAATCAAACCGATAAATTAGATTTTCTCTTCCAGTCTCTTATAAAAACCTCTCGGTTGGAAACAGGAGCTATTCATTTAGAAAAGAACGATTGCATGTTGTATACCACACTTGCGCAGGCTATGAGTGGTATTGTCTATGGCGCTGAAAAAAAGAATATTTCTGTGACAGTTAACTGTCCGGAGGATTTACACCTGTCCCATGACAGCAAATGGACGACGGAGGCTCTTTTCAATCTGCTGGACAACGCAGTAAAATATACTACCGCCGGTGGCAGGATCAGTGTTTCAGTAGAACAATGGGAAATGTATGTAAAGCTGGATATTGCTGATACTGGCAAAGGGATTCCAGAGAGTAATCAGGCATCCATTTTTCGGCGCTTTTACCGGGAGGAAGCAGTACACGATGAGCCAGGTGTTGGTATTGGGTTGTATTTGGCCCGTGAAATAATCACACGACAGGGCGGTTATATGAAAGTTACGTCGGAGGTTGGAAAAGGTTCCATCTTTTCTGTTTTTCTTCCATGCAAATGATGAAGCGGTGATCAGCCCTTTTGGGAGGATTGCCGCTTTATTTTTTTGAAATGTCCGTGATTTGTAACATTCGAGACTGATTTTTAGAAAAAGTTGTCTATACCTCGGACATTTCTGTGACATTTGAATCTTATAATAGTCCCATCAACAGTTGAAGAACATTGAAAGTGAGGAGTATTGGAATATGAGTGTTTTACAAACTTTTAATCTGAAAAAATATTACGGAGTGGAGCCAAACATTACCCGTGCCCTGGATGGTGTAAATCTCTCCGTGGAGCAGGGGGAATTTGTAGCAGTGGTTGGAACATCCGGAAGTGGAAAATCTACGCTGCTGAACATGATGGGCGGGCTTGATACACCTTCTTCTGGCAGTGTAATTGTCAGGGGGGAAGAACTTGCCAAAAAGAACGATGAAGCATTGACAATTTTTCGTCGTCGCAATATTGGATTTATATTCCAGAACTACAATCTGGTGCCGATTTTAAACGTGTATGAAAATATTGTCCTGCCGGTAGAGCTTGATGGCAATACAGTGGATCAGAAATTCATGGATGAGGTTGTAAGGATGCTGGCATTGGAGGATAAATTAAAGAATATGCCCAATAATCTTTCAGGAGGACAACAGCAGCGGGTTGCAATTGCCCGTGCACTCATTAGCAAACCTGCCATAGTCCTTGCCGACGAACCAACCGGGAACCTTGACAGTAAAACCAGCGCCGATGTGCTAGGACTTTTGAAGCGCACCAGCGGAGAGTTTAATCAAACGATTGTAATGATTACCCATAACAATGAGATTGCCCAGCTTGCAGACCGTATTGTGCGAATCGAAGATGGCAAGAGCATAGAATAGGAGGTGGCTGGCTATGACTTGGCCTTTTGAAAATGACACAAGTGCGATTACTTATAAAATAGCTTTTGCTAAATTGAAGCATGATAAACTGAAAAAAAGAATTTCTATCTCTGCAATTACCTTAGCAACCATGCTAATGTCTACGGTATTACTTTTGATTTCAGGTATTGCAACTGTAAACAGAAATGGTGGAAATAGCATTACGGGTTCCTATCACGCACTTGTTTCGGGCATTAGTCAAAAACAGTTTGAGAAGATTCAATTAAATGAACAAGTGAGGTTGTCTGGTCTTTCCGCCGCTATGGGAAGCAGTAAGGAAAAGAACAGTCGATTGAATGTTTCTTATTCTAATTCAGATGCCCTCACGGTGAATGGCTTAGCTGTGGCAGATGGAAAGATGCCAGAATCAGAAAACGAAATACTTATCGAAAAAGATTATCTGGATTATCTGGGGATAAATGCTGGGATAGGTGATACAATTTCCATTACTATGCCCGGCACACAGGAAAAAACGGATTTTGTGATTTCCGGGTATTTGAAAACGGGAGCTGCAGGGACGGACCGAACTTTATACGCTGCCATTGTTTCTGAACAATATTATGTTGCACAGAAAGGGTGGGAAAACTTTCCTCCCTCGGTTATGATTCGGGTAAATACAAGTTCAGCTGACTCCAAAGCAGATATTGAGGAATCAGTTAAAAAAGTTATAAAAAGTGCAGGTATTGAAAAAATGCCATCTATGAATGAGGCATATATCAATCTGTCCAAACCATCTATCTTTTTAGTCGGGGCAGCAATCGCCGGACTGGCTGTTATTATTGTGGCAGGCGTTTTGGTGATATACTGTATTTTTTATATTGCCATTATCAATTCAATTAAAGAGTATGGGCAGTTACGGACAATTGGTATGACTGGAAGGCAAGTCAAGAAACTGGTGTTTCGTGAGGGATTTTCGCTATCTGTAATATCCATTCCAATCGGTCTCGCGGCGGGAGCGGTATTATCCTATTTACTAATTCCACAGGGATTTCAGCCTGGTAGTCTGTTATGGGTATGTCCATTAGTCGCTGTCCTGGTGTATATAACGGTAAGACTTTCCATTAGAAAACCTGCTATGATAGCGGCAACAGTATCGCCTATAGATGCATATCGTTATATTGGAACACAGGTGGAAAAAGAAAATCAGACATTTCGGCCAATGAAAATCTCACCTGCCATGCTAGCAAAAAAACAGATAGCGAGTAACCGAAAGAAGAATGCTCTGACGATTATGTCATTGATTATTACGGGTACATTGCTGCTGGGAGTGTCTTCGATTCTTTCCTCCATCAATGCAGAAGATATGTCTCTGTCAGGATTCCCACGAGGGCAGTTCATTATTAATATAAGCAATGAAACATTGCTGAATCAGTCGTTAGAGAAAATTCAAGAATCAAATCCGTTTACAGATGGTGTAAAGGCTACCTTATCCGGTATTTCGGGAATGGAATCTATCACTGAGTATCATTATCTTCCGGTATCTGCTGAACTTGAGGCGGAGGAATCTGATGCTGCCATTGTAAGTTTTAATCGTGAAGATATGGAGTTGATACAGTCTTGTGCTGCAGAGGGAACCATGTTGGATTATGATAAAATGGCTATGAAAAACCAGCTTATTATTGGCAGACCCGATGATTTGGAAAAGAATTTGAATATTCATTTAGAGGTTGGGCAAACTATTACGTTAAAAGTATTTGATGGATCTAATTGTCGTAATATGGATTTTGAGATTGGTATGATTCTTGATCAAAGCAAGATAGGGGATAACGGAGATAAAATAGATAGTTTCATGTTACCTTTGGATGCCATGAATAATCTTGCATCCTGCAATACAGCGTATCAGTATACAATTCGTGTTTCTAATCAGTTAGAACAACAAGCCGAAATGGAAATAGACCAGATTATGACTGAGACACCAGAACTTAAAATTACAACACTGTCTGCAGCGATTGCACAAAATGAGAATTTCCTGCAGGGAATGAAACTTGCGCTTATGGTTGCAGTTGCCTTGATTGGATGCTTTGCAGTTATGAATTTAGTTAATACTATACTGACTGGTATCATAACCCGGCAAAAAGAATTTGCCCTTATGCGCTCGGTTGGAATGTCACAAAAACAGCTTGCTTCTATGGTGCGCTATGAAGGATTGATTATCATAGAAATCGGCTTGGTGTTATCTCTTTTCATAGGTGGAGGTATTGGGAATCTCCTTTGTTTATTCTTGAAAAATGGACTTATGACTTATTTGAATTATCAATTCCCGTTTGGAATTGCCGCAGTGTATTGTATCCTTGTGGTTTTATGTACAGTTATAGTGACAGGGGCTATGTTGAAGCATCAAAATAAATTATCATTAATTGAAACAATGTCAGTGAATTAACAAATTTATATGATAAATGATCATATGTGTTGAACGTAGTTTGTAATATATTTCTGCAATTTGCTTTTTTTTTAATTCTATGTTATACTACATTCATTACAATCAATTGAAAATAAAAAGAACCGTCTTAAAGAAGGGCTTTTGGTATTACGCTTAGCGGCGTTGTATGAAGAGCTCTTCTTTTTTTTATAGGCTTGTCAGGGGTTCACCGATTGTAATGTTTTAAGGCAACAAATAAACATAAATCACAAAATACAGGAGGAATTAAAAAATGGAAAACATTAGTGTTCAAAAGCGTGATTTTACTGTAAAGGCAAAGAAAATGAGACGTCTCGGTATGATTCCGGGTAACGTGTTTGGTAAATCCCTGCCAGAGTCACTTTCCATTCAGTTGGAAGAAACGACAGCGCGCAGATTGATTCGCCAGAAACGTGAAGGCAGCAAACTTTCACTGGATCTTGATGGAAAGATTATTCCGGTACAAATCAAGGAAAAATCTTTCAATCCATTAAATGATGAAATTTTGCACATTAGCTTTCAGGCATTAACAACAGATGAAAAAGTCAATAGTGTCATTCATATTCTTCTTGCAAATGATAAAAAACTTGGAGGGCAGTTGGAAAAATTGCTTATGGAAATTCCATATGCTTCTTTACCAGGGGATATGATTGATACAATCACGATTGATGCTGACGGACTGAAAACAGGTGTTATACTTACCGTTAAGGATATTCCAGAACTTATGAGTGATAAAATTGAATTACAGGTAGATACTGATGAGATTGTGCTGCGCATAAGTGAAAGAAAGCAGCAGACTCAGGCACAGCCGGAGGAATAACTATTTGGCGTATGTGAGAACAACAAAAAGAGCTTGGAATGTTGACACTTAAGTGTTGTGCAGGAAAGGCTCTTTTTTTAGGGAGGAATTCAATGAATATATTAGGTCAAGCAGTAAAGCATAAGAAATATGGAAAAGGTGTGATAACAGAGCTTTCTGAAAATAAAATTACAGTCTGCTTTGCAAAAAGTGAGAAATTGTTTCTATTTCCTGAAGCATTTGAACAGTATTTAACGTTAAAGAACATCTCTATTCAAACGAAAATAGAAAAGTTAAATGAGGAACGCTTAAGGGTAATTGAAACGGGAAAGCAAAGAATGGAAAGGGATATTAAGTACCGTAACCGTATGTATACAATGAAAATTCCTTTAAAATCGCAAGTGGCATATGATATTCTGGAGGAAGAAATTACAAATTTGGATTATGTTGAAACGGGATGCTTTTTAAGCGGCGAAATGAAAGGCAGACCAAGAACACCGTCAAATGTGCAACCGAATTCAGCAGTCATCCTGACTGATTGTGGAAATGGTGGAGAAGATGAAAGATGTATAATCGGAATAGCAATGGCAGATGAATATTTCTGGGGAAAAGAATGTAAGGATCAACAGATAAAACTCCATCATAAATATAAATTGATTCTGCCTTATGAGAATAGAATTTCATTTTGGAGATATTTTAAGCGAGAAGCGTTTCCTGATCAGTGGGGCAGAGTCCCGTTTAAGTATTTTCAAAATGAGACCATGCAGAAGATCATCTATGATATCTGTAATAATGCAGTCGGAACAGAGCAGGAAGAAGAAACAATGGAGTTATACAGTTATTTTTGTTCTGTAAATCGTATTCCCGAACAGACGATAACATAAACGTGGAATTTGTCCCGAAAATAGTCAGCGTAGCCCGCAACGCCTTCTGCTTTTGGAACAAATTCCCCACAAAGTATGATGCACAGCTGTCAGAAAGCAATTATAAAACTCGCCAATTATAAAAAGAGCCAATTTTAAACCCGCACTGGCGGAATACTCGGAGCAGGCAATGAGATTTCCTAACAATAAAATACCATCCAAAAAAATATCTCCAATCCTTATTGACAACTACTATAAATTATAGTAGTATCATAATCGTTACCTTATATACTATAATTTATAGTACTGTATTTTATAACCAGTTTCGGGATAAGGAAGGAGTTTGTGATGAGTAAAGAAAACAAGAAAACAGATTTATTAGGAAAGGTACCGATTCCAAAAGCGCTGTTAGCTTTAGGTCTGCCGACCATGATTGGTATGATGGTGAATGCACTATACAATTTGGTTGATGCTTATTTTGTTGCGGGATTGGGAACTGCGCAAAATGGTGCAATAGCGGTTGCTTTTCCGCTGGGACAAGTCATTGTAGGGCTGGGGCTTCTGTTTGGAAATGGAGCCGCATCCTATATTTCCAGGTTATTAGGGCGCGGTGATAAAGATACTGCAAATAAAGTTGCAAGTACCGCTCTGTACTGCAGCGTGATTGCCGGTGCAGCAGTTATCATCTGTACGATAATTTTTCTAAACCCAATATTGAAACTACTGGGGGCAACAGATAGTATCTTGCCTTATGCGGTGACGTATACAAGTATTTATATCATTTCATCTATATTTAATGTTTTCAATGTCACTATGAATAACATTGTAACCAGCGAAGGTTCTGCTAAAACAACGATGTTTGCATTATTGGCTGGAGCTATACTGAATGTGATCTTAGACCCGGTATTTATCTATACACTGGACTTGGGCATCGCCGGAGCTGCGATTGCAACAGCTATTTCACAGGTAGTATCTACAGTTGTTTATTTGTTCTATATTTTCAGTAAAAAGAGTAATTTCAGTTTTAGATTTCAGGATTGCTATTTTGCTAAAGGAATTTTATCTGAAATATTTAAGATCGGTGTGCCAACGTTGATCTTTCAGTTATTAACAAGTATTTCCATCGCCCTCATCAGCGGAATAGCAAAAATAAACGGATATGGGGACTCTGTAATCGCAGGTATGGGCGATGTCACTAGAATTGTTTCCATGGGAAGTCTGATGGTGTTTGGTTTTATTAAAGGATTTCAACCCATAGCAGGCTATAACTATGGAGCTGGAAAATATGACCGCTTATATGAAGCGATTAAAACTACCATAATTTGGTCAACCGTATTCTGCGTGATTTTTGGTTTCATTATCTCATTATTTTCAACGCAAATCATTTCACAATTCACAAAAAATGATACGGAACTGATCAAGACCGGTCAAAAAGCATTGGCGGCTTATGGAATTTCTTTCTTCCTTTTTGGCTTCTACACCGTCTATTCCTCATTATTTCTTGCACTTGGAAAAGCAAAAGAAGGATTTATCCTTGGAGCCTGCAGACAGGGGATCTGCTTTATACCCGTCATATTGTTACTTACATTTATTTGGGGAATGAACGGAATTCTATATGCACAACCTGTTTCTGATGTTATCTCTGCCCTGATAACCGTATTTATGGCAGTTCAACTTCATAAGGAACTAAATAGTATGAGGGCTCATACGTCTGATGCTCCAGGTTAAGCTGAACATCGTAAATTTTAAGGTGCAGCCCGCAACGGTTCCGTACACCTGGCTGCTTTTTTTGTTGCCAATGATAATTTCATGGGGTAAAATATAAATTATGCAGATTTGCGTATCTATCCAAGAAATGCCAATGGTAATGGCGGTTTGCCAGGAAAGGAAGACAGATGCAAACATTACATAAATCAACGAAATATAAAGAATTAGTCCGGAGCCTGAAAATAGACTGTAGAAAATGCAGCGGGCTTTGCTGCACCGCATTATATTTTTCAAAATCAGAGGGTTTCCCAAATGATAAACCAGCCGGGAAACCCTGTACGAATCTTATGTCAGATTTTAGCTGTGCCGTGCATAAAAAACTGATGCAGTACAATCTGAAAGGATGCATGGCATTTGACTGTCTCGGTGCAGGGCAGAAAGTGACCAGTGATATTTATGGAGGCGTGTCATGGAAGCAGCGTCCGGAAGCGGCATCTGAGATTTTCCAGGTGTTTCTGGCGGTCTGGCAGCTGCATCAGATGGTGTGGTACCTGGCGGAAGCAGCTGCTGTCATTCCGGCTGAAAAGCTGGCGGAAGATATCGATGCCCTGATTACCGAATACAAGAACATGACAGCACTTCCGCCTGATCAAATATTACAGATTGATATTGAGGAATACCGTACCAGGGTTAACCTTATATTGAAAAAAGCAGAAGAACTTACAGCCAATTCCATTGCTCCCGGAAAAAACACGGTCAGAAGATCCGATAATATGGGGAAAAATTTCAAAAAAGCTAATCTGGATGGACAGGATCTTAGCATGTCCCTGCTGATTGCGGCTAATTTGGAGGGCTGCAGTTTGTTCGGAACGAATTTCCTGGGAGCGGATATGCGGGATACAAATATTCGAAATGCAGACCTGAGCGAAAGTCTTTTTCTCACCCAGGCCCAGGTGAATGCCGCTCAGGGTAATGAGAATACTAAGCTGCCCAAAACCTTATGCAGACCAAAATCCTGGAAAGGACAATAGATTCCGGCTATTACTTTTTCTTACGCTCTTCCGCTGCAGATTTCAATTCAATGAAAGCATCTTTAAACTTTTTGGAATTTGCAGTGGGATGGCTTTTTAACATATCTCTTTTGTAAAATCCAAGGCGTTCCCGCAGGGAATTTCTCTTTTCTCTTTCAATAATATACTTCTCTTTTAAATGTTCCAGCTCATCGCGAAACTGTGCCGTATTTTCTTTTGCACTGTCATTATTCTCAAAAGCATTTTTCGTAAGGGTATCCAGCCGTTCGCGAATTCCCTGCATTAACTCGCCAAGCTGAGTCCGCGCCGTCTGTGTGAAACTTTCTTTGGGCGTTTCCCTGTCACTAAAAGAAGTGTCCGAAAATGCAATAATGGCGTCCAGCCTGGTTTGAATTTTTAAAAGTTCGTCCTTTGCTTTTGTCATCTTTTCCAGCATATTGCGGATATCCAGTGCAGCTTTAAAGGAGAGTGCCAGGTCAGCTGTGATTATAACAGTCAGAGCGGTAGCTGTGATGGAAGCCAGAGAATCATTCAGTGAGAGCACCAGATGTTCTACCGGACCATGGATGAATTTTACCAGGGCAATTGTTAGAAATCCCCATGCGATGGAAGAGCTGAGGCAGATATGACCCTGGAAATTAAAGGGCTGATCACTGTAGTCCCAGTAACGGACTTTGAAAAGTGCTTCCATGGCAACTCCCGTGACATATTCCAGAACTGTAGCTGCAATACAGCCTGACAGAAAGGTCATTAGAAGATTATTGCGAACCGGAATGGATACATAGAGCATCAGCACAGCTCCGCTTCCGTATAGTGGTAGAAATGGCCCTCTCATGAACCCGCGGTTCACAAATTTTTTTTGTTTGACAGAAACAAAGGTGGATTCAATACACCAGCCGATAAAGCAGTAGATGTAGAAAAACAGCAGCCAGTCCACCAGGGTATAATTATAGTTCATTACAAAGTAACTCCTTTCGCTGTATTTAATGAATTTAATGAAATAATAGTATGGAATATCCATAATAGAAACTCATATAAATGAAGCCATGAGCATAAATGAAGCCATAAGCATAAATGAAGCCATAAGCTTATAATAAATCCATGTTATACCTTTTAAGCGAGGGTGTCAACCGGGCAGCAGCAGTTCGGCTTTTGTTCCGCTGCTATTCAGATTTTTATGTTGTCTGAAACTTACAGCTGTGACTTTCTGGATGCCAGATTCAGAAACTCCTGCATGGAACGGGTCATATATTTATTCTGTTTACGGAAGAAATATATGTTTCGTCCGATTTTACTGTCATCCACTTTATAATACAGCACATCGGGATGAGGCTGTACACAGGCAACCAGCGTGTCGCTGATAAAAGAGATGCCCATCCCGGAACAGGTAACGTTATATGCAGTCATCAGCTGGTCCAGTTTCAGGATAATATTTGGCTTAAAACCATGGTTCTGGCAGATGGTAAGCCCCCGCTCTCCGGTATCATTTTCTGTTTTCAGGAAAACAAAAGGCTCATCCTGAAAAGAAATCAGAGGTACAGACGGGAATCCGGTATTCAGAAAACTGCCGTCACGAATGGCAGCCGGATCAATCTGGTAATCCTCAAGTGTCTGATTGATAGAAAGTGCTTTAGGTACAGCCAGAACCAGATGTTCTTCCTGATACAAATGCTTTGCGAAGACTGCTTCGTCAAACACATAGTTGTCAATAATCAGGTCAAGTGTGCCCGTTAAAAGCTGTTGTTCCAGCCTGGAAGTACTTTCTTCCAGAAGATCAACATGGATTTTCGGATAAAGCCGGGTAAATTCCGAAATCAAAGGTGGCAGCACGTAAGAGGAGAACAGATTACTGCCTCCGATGGAGAGGCTGCCCGTTTCTAATTGGTTTAAATCCGTGACATAATTGGTAAAATCGTTTTGAATACTGAGAATCTGTTCGATTGCCAGAATGTATTTTTCGCCACAGTCCGTCAGCCGTATGGGATTGCTGCTGCGGTCAAAAATAGGTGCACCGATTTGTTCCTCTGTCCGTTTTACAGTGGCACTTAAAGCGGGCTGGGAAATGTACAGATTCTTAGCCGCTTTGGAAAAGCTTTTTTCCTTATATACTTCATAAATATATTTCATTGATGAAAACATAGTCCGCCTCCAATGTGATATAACATACAGGTTATAAGTTATATAAAAAAACTTGTATTTGATTATATTATAACCCTCGTATATAATGAGGTCAATCAAAACAAAGCAAATCAAAACAAAAAAAGTATAAAATACACGGCAAAGAAGATAGGAGATCAGGTATCATGGTTGAAAAAGTAAAGCTGGATGGCGTAAAGTATCGTATGGAGAATGATTCAATAGGGACGAAAGATGTTCCGGAAAATGTATACTACGGGGTACAGTCCTTAAGAGCGGCAGAAAACTTCAAGATTACAGGGTTATTTATGCATCCGGAGATTATCAACAGCCTTGCATACATAAAAAAAGCAGCTGCTATCACAAACTGTGAAGTAGGGCAGCTGGATAAAAAAATAGCAGATGCCATTGTACAGGCTTGTGATGAGATATTAGACGGACATTTGCACAAACATTTTATTGTAGATCCCATTCAGGGCGGGGCGGGAACTTCACTGAACATGAATGCCAATGAAGTAATTGCCAACAGGGCAATTGAGATATTGGGCGGCGAAAAAGGTGATTACAGTATCGTAAACCCCAATGATCATGTAAATTGCGGGCAATCCACAAATGATGTAATCCCCACTGCCGGTAAAATGACTTCCCTGAACCTGCTTAAGAATGCCCAAAAGGAATTAAAAAGACTGTATAAAGCATTCTGTGCAAAAGCCCAGGAATTTGACCATGTGATCAAAATGGGAAGAACACAGATGCAGGATGCAGTACCCATTCGTCTGGGACAGGAATTCCGCGCTTATTCGGTAGCTATACAAAGAGATATTAACCGTATGGATAAAGCAATGGAGGAAATGCTCACCCTCAACATGGGAGGAACAGCCATTGGTACCGGACTGAATGCAGACGAACAGTACTTAAAAAGAATTGTGCCAAATCTTTCTGAGATTACCGGTATTGGATTTGTTCAGGCATTTGATCTGATCGATGCAACCCAGAACCTGGACCCGTTTGTAGCCGTATCAGGAGCAATAAAAGCCTGTGCAGTTACCTTGTCTAAAATTGCGAATGACCTTCGTTTAATGTCATCCGGACCAAGGGCAGGATTTGGGGAAATCAATCTTCCGGCAAAACAAAATGGTTCCTCTATTATGCCTGGCAAAGTAAATCCGGTAATTCCGGAAGTAGTAAATCAGGTTGCGTTTAACATTATCGGAAATGATATGACCATTACCATGGCCGCAGAAGCAGGACAATTGGAATTAAATGCTTTTGAACCCATTGTATTTTACTGTCTTTTCCAGTCGATTGATACCCTGGGGTATGCTGTTCAGACTTTTGTAGACAACTGCGTAACCGGAATTACGGCTAATGAAGAAAGATGTAAGGAATTAGTAGAAAACAGCGTTGGAACGATTACCGCCATCTGTCCTCACGTAGGATATCAGAAAGCAGCGGAAGTAGCTAAAAAAGCAATTAAAAGCGGTGCACCGGTACGAAAACTGGTGGTACAGGAAGGGCTGTTAAATGAAGCAGAGATAGATACCATTCTGGAGCCGCTTAACATGACGCAGCCTGGTATTTCCGGTAAAGAATTGATTCTAAAAAGAGAATTCGAAAATAGATAAAACTGTTAAACAAATATCCATTAATGGAAAATAGCATGTTCAATCTCCCTAAGATTAGAATATAAAAGAAGCCCCGGCTGCAGATAACGTGAAGGATCTGCGGCTGGGGTTTCTGATTTTATAAAAAAATATTTACACCATGTTAATTACGGATACGACGGCGGTTATATACAAGATGAAGATACATGGCATCCTGGGCACCTACTGCATCGTGCCTGGAAATGGCATTCACTATATCACGGTGGCTTTGAAGAGTTTCTTCTATTAAAGTATTCTCGGTTAAATCAATGAATAACTCAATAGTGCTGTTGATTATGGGAATCAGCCGGGGTACTACCACATTTTTACTGCTCATGGCAATGGCCGTGTGAAATTCAATGTCTTTTTGTGTATGGTTTATACCTGCACGCATCAGCGATTCGATCTCCTGGCAGAGTCCCTGTATCTGCAGGATTTCCTGCTCATTGGCATTCTGGGCAGCCATAGCCGCAATTGATGGTTCAATCATAAAACGGATTTCCATCAGATCTTTAGCGAGGCTTTCTTTATCATCTATGAAAATAAGTCCCAGAGGATCGTCGGCAACCCCTTTTTTGGCAGATACATAAGTGCCGGAACCCTGTCTGATTTCAACAATATTTCTGGATTCCAGTAATTTCATCGCTTCCCGTACGGTTCCACGTCCAATCTGCAGTGATTTAGAGAATACTGTTTCGTTCGGCAGACGGTCCCCAGGCTGTAAATGCTGTTCGTTAATATATTGAATAATAAAATCGGATGCCTGTCCGGTAAGATTCTTTTTATCTTGATTTTGTTCTGAATTCATATGATCACCTTCCTGGAAATGATTATATAGTATCACGGGTTGATTTTCAATGGTTTCTTCATATAAATAAATCCAGTAAAAGTCATCCTATGAATTTTGAGAATAATGAACAAAACAAAAGCAGAAATACATACAAAATTTACGATATTCCATCTGATACTTGACTTTTAAGAATGAAAGATTTATATTCATAGCATAAAACATCGTATGAATTGACGCGTAAAGGTGAGAATAAAAGATCGTATGTATAAAAAGGAGAATGAACTATGTATAACAGTCAAAAAATTCGTCAGCTGGCACCGGAAATGGATCCTCTTAGAATGGGAATGGGATGGTCCGTGGAAGATTTAGAGAAACCACAGATTATGGTTGAGAGTACTTATGGGGACAGCCACCCGGGAAGTGCACATCTGAATCTCTTTGTAGAAGAGTCTGTTCGGGGTATTAATGAACATGGTGGAAAAGCAGCCAGATATTATGCCACGGATATATGTGATGGAATGGCTCAGGGACATGATGGTATCAATTATTCCCTTGTCAGCCGGGATATGATCGCTAATATGATTGAGATCCATGCAAATGCCACAACTTTTGATGCCGGAGTGTTCATTGCAAGCTGTGATAAGAGTGTCCCGGCGCATCTGATGGGTATCGGAAGAATCAATATACCAAGTATCATTGTTACCGGAGGGGTTATGGATGCCGGTCCGGATATGCTCACTTTGGAGCAGATCGGCGCCTATAGTGCCATGTGTCAGAGAGGGGAAATATCGAATGAGAAGCTTACATTCTATAAACAGCACGCATGCCCATCCTGCGGAGCATGTTCCTTTATGGGTACCGCATCTACCATGCAGATAATGGCAGAAGCGCTGGGGCTGATGCTGCCGGGAAGTGCACTTATGCCTGCAACCTGTGAAGATTTAAAAGAAGTTGCATACAAAGCGGGGGTTCGTGCGGTACAGCTGGCAAAAGAAGGAGTTAAGGCACGGGATATTGTAACAAAGGAAAGTTTTGAAAATGCAGTAATGGTTCACGCAGCAATTTCGGGATCTACCAACAGCCTGATTCACATCCCTGCGATTGCACATGAATTTGGTATAGAATTTGATGCAGAAAGTTTCGACCGGATGCATCGGGGAGCACACTATCTGCTGGATATCCGTCCCGCTGGAAAATGGCCGGCACAGTTTTTCTATTATGCTGGCGGTGTACCCACAATTATGGAAGAAATCAGGAGTATGCTGCATCTGGATGCCATGACAGTCACCGGAAAGACATTGGGCGAAAATCTGGAGGATTTAGAAAACTCCGGATTTTATGAAAAATGCAGTGGATATTTGGAAAAATGGAATTTAAAGCGTACCGATATTATCAGAAGCTTCGATGATCCCATTGGATCCGATGGAACGGTTGCAATCCTGAAGGGAAATCTGGCACCGGATGGAGCAGTTGTCAAACATTCTGCGGTACCAAAAGAAATGTTCAAAGCACTTCTTCGTGCACGTCCGTTTGATTGTGAAGAAGATGCGATAGCGGCAGTACTGAATCACGATGTTAAGCCGGGGGATGCAGTAATTATCCGTTATGAAGGTCCTAAAGGAAGCGGCATGCCGGAAATGTTCTACACAACGGAAGCCATTTCCTCTGATGCAGAACTGGGAAAAACGATAGCTCTTATAACCGATGGGCGTTTTTCCGGAGCATCCAAAGGACCGGCAGTCGGACACGTGTCTCCCGAGGCGGCAGAAGGAGGTCCGATTGCTCTGGTAAAAGAAGATGATCTGATTGAAATGGATATTAAAAACAGAGTTCTTCGAATCGCCGGGATAGATGGAAAAAAATGCAGTGAGGAAGAAATCCTGCAGATTCTCGATAAAAGAAAAGCAGAGTGGAAACCGGCTAAAGAAAAGTATAAGTCTGGTGTTTTAAATATATTTGCGCAACATGCGGTGTCCCCTATGAAGGGTGGATATATGAAATAGATTCAGGGGACGCTTTGCAGCTGAAATGGTTTATAATATCCTTCTGTCTGAATGGCAGAAGGTTTTTTTTGTATTGACTTTTATATCGCAATGCGATATACTCAAAGTACGATATATAGCAGTGCGATGTATCGAGGTGAAGAATGCAATAAATATTAAGGAAAAATAAAAGTGAATGCTGAAAAGAAGGATGTAGAAAATGGATGAAAAAATTAAACGTGTATATATTCCAATGACAGAAACAGGATTTTATATTTTATTCTCTCTGCAAAATGAAATGCACGGATATAATATTATGCAGCATGTGAAGGAGATTACTTCAGACGAGATTGTAATCAGCCCGGGCACAATGTACGGCAGTTTATCTAAAATGGAAAAAGATGGACTGATCCGTTTTACAAAAGAGGAGAATAAGAGAAAGTCTTATCGCATAACACCTCTTGGAGAACAGATCCTGCAGATAGAATTAAAAAGGATACAAAGATTATATCAAAATAGTAAAGGAGAGCGGTATTATGGAAATCAAGAAAATGCATAAATTTTTTTCTATTGCTGATTTTAAAGATGAAGAGCGTTTTTTGATGGAACAGCATCGAAGAGGATGGAGGTTTCTGGGAACAGGTGGATTTACGTACCGGTTTGAAGCTTGCCGGCCGGAAGAATATATTTATCAGCTGGATTATAATGATGAAGAAAATGATGAATCCGGTTATCTTGCTATCTATGAAGATTATGGATGGGAATATCTGATGAAGCTGAACAGTTTTTACTATTTTCGCAAAAAGAAATCAGAATCAGTTGAAGAAAACCAAATCTTCAGTGATAACACTTCAAAAGCAGAGTGCTGTAAAAAGATATTGAAGCGTCAGGTTATTTTGCTTACCACTTTTTTTACCGTGCTTTTGTGCTGCTTTATTATACCTCTTATAAATAGAGGGGCAAATTGGAACAGTTTGGTATTCAGAGTCATAATGACAATTTACTGCTGTATTTATGTGCTGATATTAGTACTCCATTTACGCAACTTCAGAAAATTAAACCGGATGATCGATGCATTACGGAATCCGTTGGAGAGATAAGATGAAGTTTTTGGCATACGTTTTAATTTTAAAATACGCTGGAAGAAATCAGTAAAATTTGTTACAATAATGATTAAGCGTGTCTGAAAATCGTGTCTGAAAATCATTGTACCTGTCTGTCAAAAACCGAAAACTGACGGGTACCAGTGTCGGATATACTAGTATTTTTAAGACCCGGAGCATATTTGAAAGTGAGGCATTGTAATGGAAAACTATAATTTTACACATTTAGAAAAAAATATATCAGATATGATATTTGAAGGTATGGTTAAGATTGGTTATATGGAAGGAAAAAGCGTCAGTGTCTTTTATGATCCGGGGCTGATCTGTTATTTGCTGGATACCGGGGAAATGGAAGAAACGTCTTTGCAGAACTGCATGGCTGAATTTGCAGAATTTGTGAAACCGCATTTTCACGATTTGAAAGTAAAGTTCGAGGCAGGAAGATATGAGTTTGCAGTTCCAAAAGAAGGGGTAAAGTATATCTATGAGAACAATACCAGCCGTGAATTTCTGAAAAAACTTGTTCAGGTATTACAGGGACCAGCCTGCGGACTGGAGGAGATTATTGACGTTTTCCGGGAGGTTTCGGAACATATCACCGTAGAGGAAATCCAACATTCTGAATTCCAGTATGTGATTACTTTCCAGGATAAGCATATAGATGAGTTCCACTATTGCTTTACGTTTGATGAAATGGGGCATTATTACCATCGGCTTTTAGATTATGATTTTGAAAAAGTAGTTCACTGTGATTGCTAAAGAAGGGGGAGGCAAAGGTGTTGATGCGGTACACTGTGAGCGTTTGATGCGGCTGATTGAAGCCGGTAAGATACATCAGCGATAATAAAGTATAAATATCTATTTAAAGGAAATAATGTACAAAAGTACTTGACAAACCTAACTGTAACTGATAACATTACAGTATCAACTGTAACAATTTCAATAACAATTAAACAGATATGAATTGATGAGGAGGCAAAAATGAAGCATAAACGGTTAGTTATGGGAGCAATTTTGATTTCGGCAGCAGTGGTATTGAGCGCCTGTGGCAGTAACGGAGCAGAATCTTCGCCAAAAGAGACCAAAGAAAATATACAGAGTACTACAGAGGCTGGTCAAAATACATCAGAGACAGCCGGTAAGGCAGAATATCAAAAGCTTACGGCAGAGGAAGCAAAGAAAAGGATCGACAGCGGGGATAATCTGGTTATTCTGGATGTACGCACCCAGGAAGAGTATGATGAAAAACATATTGACGGAGCGGTTCTGATTCCAAATGAGGAAATCGGAGAAGAACCTTTAGCGCAGCTTCCGGATTTAAACCAGGAGATCTTGATCTATTGCAGAAGCGGCAACCGCAGCAGTCAGGCAGCCAAGAAGATGCTGAAAGCGGGATACACTAATGTATATGATTTTGGCGGCATTAACGACTGGTCTTATGATACGGTATCCGGCAGTGAGAATGCAGATTCTGAAAAAGAGACAAAGGAAACCCCGATAGCCGTTGGGGATTCAAAAATTATGGAGGCCCAGAATGACAACCCGAGCCTCAGCGCATTTACTACAACGGATATTGACGGAAATAAAGTAACCCAGGATATTTTTAAAGATCATGAGCTTACGATGGTTAATATCTGGGCAACTTTCTGCGGGCCATGTTTGCGTGAAATGCCCGAGTTGGGTGAAATTAATACGGAATATGCAGATAAAGGATTCCAGATCGTTGGAATCGTAACAGACGTTATTACAAATGACGGCACAATTTCTGCTTCCCAGATCGAGACGGCGAAGTATGCAATTGAAGAAACGGGTGCAGGTTATACCCACTTACTCCCGTCTATGGATTTACTGATGGGACCGCTTCAGGATGCCTCGGTAGTTCCCACCACAATATTTGTAGATAAAGATGGCAAACAGGTGGGAGAAATTCAGACGGGTGCCAGAAGCAAAGCAGACTGGGAAACAATTATAAATGATTTACTGGAACAGGTAAAATAAAATTTCATGAAATACGGGAAAAGGAGGATTTAAAATGAAGGAATATGATGCATTAATAATTGGTTTTGGCAAAGGTGGTAAGACACTTGCAGGAAAGCTGGCGGCACAGGGAAAATGCGTTGCACTGGTGGAAAAATCAGATCAGATGTATGGAGGTACCTGTATTAATGTAGGATGTATTCCTTCAAAATCCCTTGTCCGTAATTCGCAGACAGCAAGAAGGAACCAGGGAACTGATTTTGCGCAAAAGGCTGACTGGTATGCCAAGGCTATCCATGAGAAAAGAAATCTGACAGCTATGCTCCGTGGGAAAAATTTTGCAAAACTGGATGATTTGCCAAACGTGACCATTTATAATGGAACAGCCAGCTTTTTATCCAATACCAGAGTAAAGGTACAAATGAAAAATGAAGTACAGGAACTGGAAGCGGGGCAGATCTTTATTAATACGGGAGGAACCCCTGTCATTCTGGAAATAAATGGGATCAAAGATAATCCCTATGTATATTTTAGTGAAACTTTAATGGACCTGGAAAGATTGCCAAAGAGGCTGGTTATTATCGGCGGCGGATATATCGGACTGGAATTTGCCTCCATTTATTCCGGTTTCGGATCAGAAGTGACGGTGCTTCAGGATGGTGAGATATTGATTAAACGTGAGGACCGTGACATTGCAGATGCGATTAAAAGTGCACTTGAGAATTCCGGTGTTACATTTCGGTTGGGTGCTCAGATTGAGCAGATTCATAATAATGGGGATCATGCATCCTTAACCGTTGTCTGGAAAGGTGAAAGGCAGGAATTAGAAGCAGATGCAATTCTGGTCGCTACCGGAAGAAAACCTAATACGGCAGAATTAAATGCAGAAGCAGCCGGCGTAGAGCTTACGTCCAGAGGCGCGGTAAAGGTAGACGAGAACCGAAAAACTACGGCACCAAATATCTGGGCTATGGGAGATGTGGTTGGCGGTCTGCAGTTTACATATGTTTCCCTGGATGATTTCCGAATCGTCTGGTCTCAGTTAAACGGAGGTCAGTATAATGAGAAGAAACGTCAGAATGTACCCTACAGTGTGTTTATAACACCCTCTTTTTCCAGGGTGGGATTAAATGAAGATGAGGCTGGAAAAGCCGGATATCATGTTAAAATTGCAAAGCTTGCTGCCGCTGCAATTCCTAAAGCACAGGTATTAAAGCAGCCGGATGGTTTATTAAAAGTTATAATAGATGAAGATACAAATAAGATTCTGGGGGCGATGCTTTTTTGCGAGGAATCGTATGAAATGATTAATTTAATCAAGCTTGCGATGGATGCAGATCTGGATTATCAGATTTTAAGAGACCAGATCTATACACATCCGACAATGAGCGAAGCCTTTAATGATTTATTTGCAGTATAATGTATCGATCAGTATATTGAAGTGAAAATGCCGCGCCGAAAGGCTGCGGTATTTTTTGCGTATACATATCGCTATAGGGTGAATCATGGGTGAATCATTTTATTTTGGAATTTACTATTGACAAATACAAACAACTGTATATAATGATACATATACAGTATATACTATAATATCAATATTGATAAGGAGTGATCGTTTGAAAGTCATTGTTTCAAACCAGTCGGAGCTACCGATTTATGTACAAATAAAAGAGCAGATAAAAGAGCAGATTATGAATGGGACAATTCCGGAAGGAGAGACACTTCCTTCTATCCGGCAGCTGGCTAAGAACCTGGGAATCAGCGTAATCACAACAACCAGGGCTTACAGTGAATTAGAACAGGAGGGGTTTGTTGCAGCCCGGCAGGGCAAAGGCAGCGTTGTTCTGCCAAGGGATAATGAAATGGTTCGCGAGCAGTATCTGAAGAGAATTGAACAGGCATTTGAAACAGCAATTGAAAATGCACGGTATGCGCAGATTCAGAAAGAAGAGTTAGTAGGTATCTTAGAGGCATTATTACATGAGGAGTGAAATGTATGAACATATTAGAAGTAGAAGGCTTATCTAAACAGAGAGGTGGATTTCAACTGAATGATATCAGCTTTCAGATTCCGGCAGGCTATATTTGCGGATATGTAGGACAGAATGGAGCAGGAAAAACCACGACGATTAAGCTGATTATGGAACAGTTAAAACACGAAATGGGTACGATCAGGGTAAATGGCATTACCTTTGAGGAAGATGAAATAAAATATAAAGACCAGATCGGCTATATTGCGGATGAGTGTTATCTCCCGGGAGAATATACCGCTGCAAAACTTGCGGCAATACTGGCAGGATTTTATCCGTCATTCCAAAAGAAAGTATTTTATGACTATCTCACCAAATGGAATCTTCCTAAAGATCAGAAAATAAAAGAGTTTTCCAAGGGAATGAAGGTTCGGATCATGTTTGCCTGCGCATTGTCCAGGGATACGAAGATTTTGATTATGGATGAAGCTACAAGCGGGCTGGATCCGGTCATCCGCACGGAAATTCTGGAAGAACTCCAGGAATACATTGAAGATGGGGAGCGGAGTGTTCTTCTTTCCACGCATATTATGAGCGATCTGGATCAGGTTGCAGATTTTATTTTCTTTCTGAATCAGGGCAATAAAGTATTCTTTGACACCAAGGATGAAATCCTGGATAAATATGTGGTGATTAAAGGAGGTTTGGAGGATCTGACGGAAGATCTGGAAAAAAAACTGATCGGTGCGAAGAAAACCCAGATTGGATTTGAAGGACTTTTGGAAACGGAACAGCTGGAATATATACGTAAGGATTTTCTTGTTGAAAAGCCAAGTATAGAGCAGATCATAGTGTTTTATATTCAGGGGGTGAGAAAAAGATGACAGGTAATACAATGCGTTTTTTGAAAATGGATTTTGGAACATTAGCTATGATGAATAAAATTGTGTTCTTCTATCCGGTTGTGGTATTTTTGTTCGTGATATTCCAGCGCTCCTTTGTTATGGGGGCATTTATGCTGATCTTTCTTTTTCCTACATTGGCAATGACGCCGTTTCTGGGAGAAGAAAGCCAGAAAATAAAAGTATTTTATGTATCTCTGCCTGCTACGGTAAAGAATATGGTATTGGGACGATATCTGTTTCTGCTGACAAGTGCCCTCGTACAAATGCTGGGAGGTCTGCTGGTTGCTGTTATTTCCGGCAGTTTTGGTGTACAGATTACTGGTTTGGATATGGGTTTATTTGTCTGCGGGGTACTGATGGATATTGCAGCATGTCTGATCATGTATCCTTTTGTATACAAAGTGGGAATTGTGAAAGGGAGAAGCCTGATTGGAGTCATGCCGATCTTGGCAGCCGGACTGGTTGCCCTGCTATTTTCCACCACGCAGGAAAAGATTGGTTCCTACCAGGAGATTTTTCAGTTTGTCATGAATAATGGATATTTAATTACAGCAGGCTTTTTTGTTATAGTTTGCATTATGGCTGTTATATCGTTTATGGTCAGCATCCGGATCTGCGAAAAACAGGAGATATAAATTCATTTAAGCATGCTGCATTTATATTTATTCAGCTAAGATCCTGGAGGTGGATACATGGAAAAATATGGTGTAATCAACGGAACGCTCATTGTAGTCGTCCTGACATTAAACTTTCTGAAAATGATTCCCAGTGAGTTATTTTTAGCGGCGGTGGTGATATGCGGAATAATGGGAATCATCATTAGATATGGCAATTATCACTGCTGCAGTTCTTTCAGGCAAATAGTCATACAAATCAAAAATACACTTAAGAAATAAACAGCACATCGAAAAGAGCAGAGATGATTTAATAATTCTCTGCTCTTTTCGATCCTTCACACCAGAACGTCATACAATCAATTCGATAATACCAATTGCAATTAACAGAATGGAGGAAGCAGGAGATAACATTTTAATAAACCGGAAATGAAGCAGCCGATATCCTAAACGGTTGCTTACATGCATAGAAATACAGGAAAACAAAGCTGCGAAAAATGCAATATACAGTGGAGACATATTCATGACACCGGCACTGAAAGAAGGGGGGATGCAGTTGATTGCAAGTACAAACCCCAGAAAGACAGTTTCCTGCATACAGGGTGCGCAGAAATCTGTTTCGTTTTCCTGGTCCTGGGTATTTTTGGGAATAGAATCTTTGATCAGGCAGAAGTAACCAAAGAAAATCATAATTACAGCACCTATAAAATTTGTATATACCAGGAAGTTTCCGGTAATTAACCTGGCAGCATAGGTTGAGCCGAACGCGCAGACTCCGGTTGTCAGACCTATTAGAAAGTTAGAAAATATGGTAAGCTTCTGACCGCGTATCCCCATATTCATTCCGATAACAAAGTTATCCAGATTGACTGCGATACCAATCAAAAGCGGAAACATGATTGACATATTAAAACTCCCATCTGCCTGCCTTTGCAGGCATTCAAATCAGGATGGTGACAGCTGTAAACGGATTATCACCTCTATATAATATATTCCCGGATATCCGTGATGTGACAAAGGGGAGTTGAGAACACGCTCTAGAGCGAACAATTTCAGCTTAAATTGGGGTTTAGCTGAGTAGGGACGCTTTGTAGATGTAGGTAGTGTACGGAAAGATGGGTGTGGGAAACTGGCATGGGCTCCGTCAGCTGGCCGCAGAACTGGTATTTTCTAACCTTTCCGAAGCGCTTTTTGGCGGCACGCGGGTATTCACCGAGAAATCCTGATGCATTTCTCGGTTCAGTACCCGCTTAGTATCCGATGGGAGCCAGTCGAATACTATCCGCCAAAAAACACTCCGGAAAGGTAAGTAAATACTCAGATCTGCTCTACGCTTCCTACGCCCATACCAGTTTCCCACACCCATCTTTCCGAGATTCAGTTTACTGCCACAAAGCTGGTTTTCTCAGCCTGGTGGAGACCCTTGGGCTGTGACGGGCTGTTCGTTTTTGGATGCAGCAGAGTGTGTTACGGCAGTTCAGAGTGATAACATCCAGCTGGTTTATTGGTTTTTAAGTGTTCTATGCCAATAGCGTACAGCATGCCACAACCCCGGGGCCCAACCATGCTGAGAAAACCAGCTTTGTATCAATAAACTGCATCCCGGAAAGAGAAGGGGGCGGACCATGGCAGGCGTTTGGAAGGTGTATAGCAGATCTGAGCATTTACTTACCTTGCCGGAGTGTTTTTTGGCGGATAGTATTCGACTGGCTCCCATCGGATACTAAGCGGGCAGTGAGCTGCGAAATGCATCAGGATTTCGGAGCGAATGCCCGCGTGCCGCCAAAAAGCGCTCTGGGAAGGTTAGAAAATGCCAGTTCTGCGGTAAGCCTTCCAAACGCCTGCCATGGTCCGCCCCCTTCTCTTTCCGCGCACTACTTCCATCTACAAAGCGTCCCCTTACTCATCTAAACCCAAATTTAAGCTGAAATATTTCGCTGTACTAGATACAAAGCGTCTTCTTAAACTACTCATAAGGAGATAAAAAATATTAGAATTTTATTAAAAATTACAGACAAATATTTGATAAAAAGGTTACTTGTGGTATAATTCAGGTAACGGCTTGAAATATCAGTTGTTAGTTGCAGAGAAACCCAAAAGAATAGATAATAATACGGAGGTAAACAAAATGACAGGAGATATATTTAGTAGTTTAATGAAAGGCTTATCAGAACTAATGCCAGAGGATGACCCGTGTATCAGAGCTTTTCAGCTGCAAAGTGATATTAAAAAGTTTAAAGCAAAAGAGGATGAGATTTATAGAGAAGTTGGTAAAAAGGCATTGGAACAGGATGGGGAAATTCGCTTTCCTGAAGATCTTAATAAGCTTTTAGCAGCCAGAAGACAGCGTCAGGCAGCAGAAGAAGAACTATTTGACCTGCAGTCGGGAAGAAAAGGTAGAGAAGAGGAAACTAGAGAAGAATGTGAAGAGGAAGACTGTACAGTCTGTGCAGAGTGCGGAGCAGCGAATCCCTGTGATCATGCTTTCTGCAAGGAATGTGGAGCAAAATTAAAAACAGAAGGCAGGAAATGCCCCGACTGTGGAAATGATGTTGAGACAGATGCAAAATTCTGCGGACAATGCGGTAAAAGAATCGGTTAATATATCGTTGACAGAAGATGGAAAATCTCCTATAATTAATAATAGTAATCATTACTAATATTAAAGAATATGAAAGGAAAAGTACATATGAGCAAACATCAGTTTACAGACATCCGGGTACCAATCAAGCCCGGCAATCCATCTATTCAGCGTCATGAGGAAAAATGTATCAAGTGCGGTCAGTGCAAACAGGTCTGTACAAACGACATTGCAGTAGCAGGAACATATGATTTGAGGAAGACAGGAGATATCCCAATCTGTATACACTGCGGTCAGTGTGCTAATGTCTGTCCGGTGGAAAGTATAACGGAAGTCTATGAATACGACCAGGTTCGTGAAGCAGTAAAAGCAGAAGAGAAAATTGTCATATTCAGTACATCCCCCTCTGTCAGAGCGGCGCTTGGTGAAGAATTCGGTCTGGAGGAAGGAAGTTTTGTCCAGGATCAAATGGTGGCACTCATCCGCAGACTTGGAGCGGACTATGTTCTGGATACTAATTTTGCGGCGGATCTGACCATTATGGAAGAAGCCAGTGAATTGGTGGAACGTGTGTCAAAAGCAAATAAGCCGCTGCCCCAGTTTACCAGCTGCTGTCCTGCCTGGGTAAAGTTTGTGGAAACCTACTATCCGGATATGAGAGAGCATATTTCTACCGCGAAGAGCCCGATCGGAATGCAGGGACCTACCATTAAGACTTATTTTGCGAAAAAAATGGGAATTGATCCTGAAAAAATAGTTAATGTGGCGGTAACTCCCTGTACGGCAAAGAAGTTTGAGATTCGGCGTGAAGAAATGAATGCAGCGTCTAAATATCTGGGCATAGAAGGCATGCGGGATATGGATTATGTCATTACTACCAGAGAACTGGCAAAATGGGCGCGGGAAGAAGAAATTGATTTTGTTTCTCTTGAAGGTTCAGACTACGATGATTTCATGGGTGAAGCATCAGGTGCAGGTGTGATTTTTGGGAATACCGGCGGTGTTATGGAAGCAGCTGTTCGAACAGCCTATCATTTTATTACCAAAGAAGAAGCGCCGGAAGAACTGTATGATCTCCAACCGGTCAGAGGGCTTCAGGGAATCAAGGAAGCAAGTGTACGAATCGGAGATCTGGATGTTAAGGTGGCTGTAGTATATGGTACGGCAAATGCTAAGAAGCTTATGGAAAAAATAAAGACTGGGGAAGCAGATTATCATTTCGTTGAAGTTATGACCTGCCCTGGCGGATGCATTGGCGGAGGCGGTCAGCCTAAGGATACAAAATGGCTGGGTGACACGCTAAGAGAGAAGCGTATAAAGAGCCTGTATGACAGAGATAAAAGCATGGAGCTGCGTTTAAGCCATAGAAATGAAGAGATTGTTAAATTATATGAAGATTTCTACGGTGAGCCATTAAGTAAGCTCGCAGAAGAAATGTTACATACCGGTTATTTTGACAGAAGCGGGGATCTGGACGCAGGTTCCGGCGAAGGGATGAAAGGCAGCGTGAAAAGTATGTCAAAGTTTAAATGTAGTATCTGCGGATATATTTATGACGAAGAAAAAGAAGGAGCTCTTATTACTGAATTAAAGGAATGCCCGATTTGTAAGAATCCGATAAATGTATTTGAAAAATTAGGCGCACAAAATTCTGATGTGGTGATATCCGAAAGCTCTATGACGGAGGAAGCTGTCAGGGCACAGGATGTGGAATCAGAGGAAGAAAATGAAAATCCGCTTGCCTATCCAAAAGAATTTGTCAGGAAAGACTCCAATAATCGATTTATGAGTGAAATTCATCAGATGGCAATGACCGGAGAAACAATAATCGAAGCGATGGGTACCAGAATGCCAATGCCAAACTGGGATGATATCCTTATTCTGGGTGCCCAGTTAAATCCACCGCCGCTTGATGAACATGCACCGGTAGACATCACTACGGTAATTGGAAAGCATGCGAAGAAGCCAATGGTCTTAGAAGGACCGGTATATATTTCACATATGTCTTTTGGGGCATTATCAAAAGAGGTAAAAGAGGCATTAGCTAAGGGAAGTGCAATGGCAAAGACTGCGATGTGCAGCGGCGAAGGCGGAATTTTGCCGGAAGAAAGAGATGCAGCTTATAAATACATTTTTGAATATGTACCGAATCATTACAGTGTTACACCGGAGAATCTGAAAAATGCAGATGCAATTGAAATTAAAATCGGTCAGGGTACAAAGCCAGGAATGGGTGGACATCTTCCAGGAGGCAAGGTTACACCTGAAATTGCAAAAATTAGAAATAAGCCCATTGGACAGGATGTGATCAGTCCATCAAAGTTTGAAGATATCAATACGAAAGAGGATCTGCGTGACATTGTTGAACAACTTCGTTTCGCTTCGGAAGGAAGGCCGATTGGAATTAAGATAGCTGCTGGAAGAATAGAAAAGGATCTGGAATTCTGTGTCTTTGCCAAACCTGATTTTATTACAATTGACGGACGGGGCGGTGCAACCGGAGCTAGCCCGAAGATCGTAAGGGATGCTACCAGCGTGCCAACGATCTACGCATTATATCGTGCCAGAAAATATCTGGATGAAGCAGGTGCTGACATTGATCTTGTTATTACCGGTGGTCTGCGTATATCATCTGATTTTGCGAAAGCAATCGCCATGGGAGCGGATGCGGTAGCAGTAGCATCTGCAGGCTTAATCGCAGCGGCTTGCCAGCAATACCGTATCTGTGGAAGTGGTAATTGTCCGGTTGGAGTAGCAACACAGGATCCGGAGCTTCGAAAACGTTTGAAAGTAGATTCATCTGCAAAACGTGTGGCAAATTTCCTGAATTGTAGTTTTAAGGATTTGAAAACCTTTGCCAGAATTACCGGACATGAAAATCTGCATGATATGAATGTCAGTGATTTGTGCACCATTGACAGAGAGATATCCGAATTTACAAATATTCCACATGCATAAATTTATTTTAAAATAATAGTGAGCCGTATCCGAACACAATTACTATAGCTTGTAACTGTGATCAGATACGGCTTAACTTATATGATGAAACAGAATCTTCCGGACTATTTTGCACAGGACATATATATTGTGATGTAGTAATGAAAACTATGTGAAAATATACAAGATATAGTAAAAAAGTCTAAATTAATGTTGTAATATAAGTCAATATTAGATACAATAACAATGATGTCTAAAATCGTTAAAATGCAGAAGAAGGAAGATATGAATATGAAAAAAATAGCTATTGTTACAGATAGTAATAGTGGGATAACACAGAATAAGGCAAAAGAATTAGGGATTCATGTAGTACCGATGCCTTTTTTTATCAACGGTGAAATGTTTATGGAAGATATTACCCTGAGCCAGGAAGAGTTCTACCGGAAACTGGCATCCGGAGCTGATATCAGCACATCTCAGCCATCTCCGGGGGATCTTACGGAACTCTGGGAACAATTATTGGAAGAAAATGATGAAATCGTTCATATCCCGATGTCCAGCGGACTGAGTTCCTCGTGTGAAAATGCAATGAGTTTATCCATGGGGTTTGACGGAAAAGTACAGGTTGTAAACAACCAGAGAATTTCAGTTACACAGTATCAATCTGTTATGGACGCAATTATGATGGCAGAGGATGGGTTCAGTGCATCAGAAATTAAAAATAAAATGGAAGATATGTCATTGGACTCCAGTATCTATATTACAGTAGAAACGTTAGAATATCTGAAAAAAGGCGGACGAATCACTCCGGCAGCAGCAGCGGTTGGTACGATTTTAAATATTAAGCCTGTTTTACAGATACAGGGCGCGAAGCTGGATGCTTATGCGAAAGTGCGTGGAAAAGTGAAGGCTAAAAAAACGATTCTGGATGCCGTAAAAGAGGATCTGGCTACGAGATTTAAGGAGTATGCGCAGCAGGGAAATATGGAATTTGGAGCAGCATATTCCGGTAATCTGGAAGAGGCATTGATCTGGAAGAAAGAAATTGAAGAAGCATTTCCTGACATCCCATGCCGTATGGACCCATTATCTTTAAGTGTGTCATGTCATATAGGCGAAGGGGCAATTGCAATAGGATGTTATCGGAAATATGTATCAGTAAAATAATAATAGTAAAATAATTAATGTTCAGTGGATAAGAGGATTGAAGAAAGAGAGAAGGGAAGGTTATGAAGTGTGGAAAAAAGAGGTGGATATGGGCACTTCTTGTAATTATTACAGTAGCCATGATGTCCTCAACAGGAGCATCGGCAAAGTCTCAGAAAACTGTTGATAAGTCTGGCAGCGGCACTAAGACCGGAAGGAAAGTCTCTGGAAAAGCAATCCAGGGACAGCTGCAGCTGAAAAATGTCATGAAAGCAGCTCGCAGAAACGGAAAATGGGTGAAATCGGCAGGCAGATATAAGTTCCGTTTTATTAATGGGACTTATGCTTCTCATCAGTGGGTGAATATTAAAGGAAAAATCTATTATTTTAATAAAGAAGGATTCCGTGTTTCCGGCTGGAAAAAATATGGCAATTACAAGTATTTTTTAAATAAAGACGGTTCACTGCGAACAGGATGGTTTCAATATAAGCGCAGACAGTATTATTCAAATACCAGGACGGGTGTGATGCGGACCGGTTGGTTTACCTGGCATAAGAATAAGTATTATTTTGGTAAAGACGGTAAGATGGCTGTGGGGTGGCGTACCATAGACAAAAAGCGTTATCATTTTGGAAAAGATGGCAAAATGTCAAAAGGTTTTCAGAAGATCGGTTCCGCTACGTACTATTTTACCGGGAGCGGCAGGCGGGTGACAGGCTGGCTGCGTTACCATAACAAATATTATTACCTGAAGTCTGACGGCAGGATGGCAGCTGGCTGGCTCAAACGAAATGGAAAGAAATATTATTTCCGGGAAGATGGGACAAGAACCACGGGAGATTCCTTTATAAAAGGACAGTGGTACCACTTTAATAAGAATGGTGTGTACGATCCAAAAGCGAAAGTAACCCCAAAGATCGATCCGAAAAAACCTATGGTGGCGCTGACCTTTGATGATGGTCCCGGACCATATACAGAAAGGCTGCTGGACTGTATTGAAAGAAATAAAGTGCGGGCAACATTTTTCCTGGTAGGCCAGAGTATTCCGATTTATCCAAATGCGGTGAAAAGAGAATATGATTTAAAATGTGAGATTGGCAATCATACATATGATCATCCACAGCTGACAAGAATTTCAGATAGTCAGATATCGTCACAGATCAACAGTACCAATACAAATATTCGGAATATAACAGGGCATAATGCTACGCTGTTAAGGCCGCCTTACGGAGCTTATAATGCTGCGGTAAACGCATTGGCAGGAATGCCAGTAATTATGTGGTCGATTGATACAAGAGACTGGGAAACAAGAAATACCCAGAGTACAGTTGATGCAGTTCTAAACCATGTAAGAGATGGAGACATTATTTTGATGCATGATATCCATCTTCCTACCGTTGCGGCAGCTGAAATTATAATACCGGAATTATTAGGACGAGGGTATCAGCTGGTTACCGTCAGTGAGCTGGGATATTATAAGCGGGGCGGACTGACAAATGGTGCGGTGTATTCCAGTTTATATTAAAGTGAATGAGGCGTATAGAAAAGAGCAGCAGAGAAAAAGTAATGATTTCTCTGCTGCTCTTTTTATTTTAGATTTCTTTCCCTTTTAACAATACTTTTTCAATATTGAGGTCCTGATCCAGAAGAACAATATTTGCAATCTTACCTGTTTCCAGGCTGCCGTATTGATCATATATCTCAACGGATTTTGCAGAATTTACTGCAGCACATTTGATAGCGCTTGCAAGGGGAATGCCCATTTTTTTAACGGCTGTGCGGACACAGTCCATCAGATTCGTCGCGGAACCGGCGATGGTACCACTCTCTAAAGTTGCCAGGTTTCCGACTACTTTTACCGGCTGGCCGCCAAGGGAATAGTCACCGTCTGTCAGACCGGTTGCCATCATGCTGTCGCTGATCAGTATAACACGGTCATCTCCGAACATTTTAAAGGTTGTTCTGACTACGGAAGGGTGGATATGGATACCATCACAGATCAATTCAACACGGCAGTTATCATGATCGCATGCGGCTCCGATTACACCGGGTTCACGATGGGAAAATGGTGGCATCGCATTGTAGAGATGGGTTGCATGTCTTGCACCTCTGTCATATGCTTCGTTTGCAATCTCATAATCAGCTGTTGTATGAGCGATGGATATTCCAACTTCATCTTTCAGGGCGTCAATAAATTCCATTGAGCCTTCCTCTTCCGGTGCAATATCAACCAGTTTTACAAGGTTTCCGGATGCAGCCTGAAGGCGGCGGAACATTTCAATATCCGGTTTGTGGATATATTTACCATTCTGAGCTCCTTTTTTCTTTGATGCAATAAAAGGACCCTCCATATTAATACCGCAGAGGATAGCACCTGATTTATTTTCATAGGCAGCTGCAGTCTTGCAGATTTTTTCCAGACGCGGTTCATCGAAAGTCATCGTTGCAGGCACAATGGTCGTAATGCCGTTTTTAAGCTGATATTCAGCAATTTTTTGAATGGCTTCTTCCGTTCCATCACAGAAATCATAGCCTACGCAGCCATGAAAGTGGATATCCGTCAATCCGGGAATAGCATACATGCCTTCCGCATCGATAATTACGTCATCTTCCGTATCTGGGCTGTCAGCAAATTTATCATTTTGTATATAGAGGTCTTTTTTTTCAAAATAACCATCTGAGTGAAATACATTTGCATTTTTTATTATCATATTTTATTTCCCTTCATTACTGTTATGCATTTTCAATTTTCGATAAAGCTGCAGCATCTGCTACAATTGTTACATCATTGTGAAGCTGCAGAATGGATGCAGGAACCTGTGGAGTGATTGGTCCTTCCACTACTTTTTTCAGGATTTCAGCTTTGTCGGCTCCGCTGACAACTACTAAAACCTTGCGTGCCTGCATAATGGTCTGAATTCCCATTGTGTATGCCTGTCTCGGCACATCTTCTTCTTTTTCAAAGAAACGTGTATTGGCTTCAATGGTACTTGCTGTCAAGTCAACACAATGAGTCTGTTTTTCAAAATTATCGCTTGGTTCGTTAAAACCGATATGGCCGTTATGTCCAAGTCCTAATAACTGTAAGTCAATTCCGCCTACATCAGAAATGATCTGATTGTACATAGAGCACGCTTTATCCGCATCCGGTTCTAAACCATCCGGTACAAATGTACGTTCTTTGCGGATATTGATGCTGTTAAACAGGTTGGTATTCATGAAATAACGGTAGCTCTGGTCACTGTCAGCGCCAAGTCCTTTGTATTCGTCCAGGTTTACACTGGTGACACGTCCAAAATCCAGGTCACCTTTGGTATACCAGTCAATTAATTGTTTGTATGTTCCGATCGGAGTTGAGCCGGTAGCCAGACCCAGTACGCAGTCAGGTTTCATGATAACCTGTGCAGAAATAATATTTGCTGCCTTTCTACTCATATCATCATAATCTTTTGCTTTTACTATTTGCATAATTATTCTCCTTTTCTATTTACGGCAGAGTAGCTCTGCTTTCTTAACGTTTTGTATTTCTATTGTATGACTGCTTTTGCGAAAAATTGTGGTAAATGAAAATTTGGTGTTTCATTTTCAATCTTTGTAAAGCTGCCAAAATGAGTCAGACCTTCGCTCTCTTTTATTTTATAAAAATTACAGGTGATGGCATTTCCTGTTTGGAAATCACAATGACCATATACATACCGGATCAGGTCCAGTGGTACCGTCAATTCCAGTGTCCAGAAGTTTTCGTATAAAGTACCGGTGCATTGACAGGCTTCATGCAGCTCCATTGGAAAAATCTTTCGGTTGTTTCTTTCGTCCCCATATTTGGCATGGAGTGCTCCGTTGGAATTTGCTTCAAGGTTAATGTAGCAATTCGGGCGTTCCGCAGGATAAAATTGAAAGAATGCTTCCATAGTGCTGTCCAGATGTACCGGGTCGTTGGGATTAAAATATTTCCTTACCGGATCTTTTTCTTCGCAGGTCATTTTTACATAAAATCCGGTTCCGGGGATAAATCCCAGACTTCCATAGGTTTTAGGACGATAGTCGCCTCCCCAGTTATACTGGTCAACATTAAAAACAGGACAATTTCCAATCTCTTCTTTTGAAGAAATGGTTTGGATTATGTATTCCATTAAATACCTCCCTTGCATATAAAATCGAACTTAGAAAGCTTGTATGCTCACAATTACTATTGTAACCTATACAGGAAAAAAAGGCAAAGGGTTCATGAGAAATTGGCAAATAATTATAAAAAATAGCAGGAATGTACAAATGAATAACAGACAGAAAGCATTCTTTAGCAGGTCTGAAGTTAGGCAATTTTTCAATTCAAAATTATGAAGATTTGGTATAAACATAAAAATACAATAAGTAAAAAAGACAAGAAAGATAAAATAATAGGCAATATGACTAAAAAGTTAAAAATATGTAATAAAATGGATAAAATATTAACCAATAAAAGTAAAATAGTAACGGTTGCATATGTTTACAATGCACATCTCGTCATGTTATATTAAGGCAAGCTTTGATAGTGCGAAGAGATATCTGAGGTGGTTTTTTGTGAATGTTGATGAAAATAACAGGAAAGGAGAAGAAAAATTAAAAGCCAGGAAGATAAAGCGTCGCTAATTCATTGTATAACGAATTGTAAGGGAGATTACTATGAAACTGAAGAAGATGATAGCAGGTATTTTAAGTACATGTATGGTTGCAACATCCCTAGTGGTTCCAGGAGATGTCCTCAATGTGCAGGCGGCGGAATCCAAAGCGGAGACAAAAGCAGCAGGACAGGAGAATCCACTCAGATTGTGGTACAATAAGCCGGTGAGCAAGGGAAATCTTATTCCGGGCAGAACGGGCGGTTTCGGAACAACAGCGGAAGATGACCGCTGGCAGCAGCTTACATTACCAATCGGCAATAGCTATATGGGCGCAAATGTGTATGGTGAAATTGGAAAAGAACACCTTACTTTTAACCAGAAGACATTATGGAATGGCGGACCAAGTACGAAAAGGCCGGATTATAATGGCGGAAATAAACAGACGGCATCCAACGGGGCAAAAATGTCAGATGTCTTTAAATCGGTAGGACAGCTTTTCCTGGAAGGGAAAAACGATGAAGCTTCCAATCTGTGTAATCAATTGACAGGAGAATCCGATGGTTATGGGGCTTATCAGTCCTGGGGCGATATTTATCTGGACTTTAAAGGGGTTACGGATAGTACTGCTGTTCAGAACTATCAGAGGGATCTTGATCTTACCAAAGCAATTGCAAATGTAGATTATACCCTGGAAGGAACGAATTTCCACAGAGAATATTTTATTAGTTATGCAGATAATGTACTGGCTATGAAATTGACGGCAGATGGATCGAAAAAGTTAGAATTTGACGTGAGTTTCCCGGTAGATAATGCAGAGAATGTTGCAAATAACGGATTAGGTAAATCGGTTACCTATAAAGCAGAAGGAAATACGTTGGTTACTGCCGGACAGATGCAGGATAATCAGCTGAAAATGAATTCCATGCTGAAGGTTGTCACAGAAGGACAGGTTAATCCGGGATCAGATAACCAGTCATTGCATGTATCGGATGCTTCTTCTGTAGTAATATATGTATCAGCAGATACAGACTATAAAGATTCCTATCCGAAATACCGCACTGGAGAGAGCGACGAGGAACTGGCTGCAAGTGTGAAAGCAACAGTTGAAAAAGCAGCAGGTAAAAATTACGATCAGGTAAAAGCGGACCACATTGCGGACTATACCAATATCTTTGACCGTGTAGATCTGGATCTGGGACAGGGAGTTTCTTCCAAGCCAACAGATGAACTGCTGGCAGCTTATAAGGCAAATACTGCAACACCAGAAGAACGCAGCCAATTGGAAGTTATCTTATACCAGTATGGACGTTTTATGACGATTGAGTCTTCCAGAGAAGGGGATTTACCGGCAAACTTACAGGGTGTATGGCAGAACCGTGTAGGCGATGCAAATCGTGTACCCTGGGGCAGCGATTACCACATGAATGTAAATCTTCAGATGAATTACTGGCCAACCTATTCTGCAAATATGGCGGAATGTGCAAAACCATTGATTGAATATGTGGATGGATTGCGTGAACCTGGCCGTGTTACTGCAAAAGATTATTTTGGAATAGAGAGCACAGAAGAAAATCCGGAGAATGGATTTACTGCACATACACAGAATACACCGTTTGGATGGACTTGTCCCGGATGGGCATTTTCCTGGGGATGGTCACCTGCAGCGGTACCGTGGATTCTTCAAAATTGCTGGGAATATTATGAATACACCGGCGATGTTGAATACATGAGAGATAAGTTGTATCCGATGTTAAAAGAAGAAGCAAAGCTTTATGATCAGATTTTAACAGACAGTGGTGTTGAAATTACAAAGCCGAATGGTGAGAAATCCACAAGACTGGTATCTGTTCCTACATATTCCCCGGAGCATGGACCAAGGACATTGGGAAATGCATACGAGCAGGAACTGATCTGGCAATTATACGAAGATGCAATTATCGGTGCTAAGATTTTAGGTGAAGATGAGGCTCTGATTCAGAAATGGCAGGATACTCAGGACAGATTAGCACCAATCGAAATCGGTGAAAGCGGACAGATTAAAGAATGGTACGATGAAACTACCCTGGGAAGCATTGGTGAAAGAGGACATCGCCATATGTCACATTTACTGGGACTGTTCCCGGGAGATTTGATTTCCGTAGACAATGATCAGTATATGGATGCAGCAATCGTTTCCTTAAAAGACCGTGGTATGAAGAGTACCGGATGGGGAATGGGTCAGCGTATCAATTCCTGGGCAAGAACAGGACAGGGAAACAGTGCTTATGATTTAGTGAAGACACTGTTCAACGATGGTATCAATCCAAACCTTTTTGATTCCCATGCTCCTTTCCAG
>NZ_JNGB01000058.1:0-26443 GCF_001029355.1 Robinsoniella sp. RHS | reverse complement strand
GTCTACCAGACTGGGCGCAGAAGCAGCACAGTGTATTCTGGATAAGGAATATGGCTGTATGGTTGGAATCGTAAATGGAAAAGCGAAGAAGATTCCACTGGAAGATGTAGCAGGTAAGTTAAAAATGGTATCGCCGGATGACCAGCTGATTAAGGAAGCAAAATTAATCGGCATTAGTTTTGGAGATTAATAGATTGGAGAGTAAAGCATGAGTTATACTGCTTTATACCGTAAATTCCGTCCGGATACTTTTGCGGATGTAAAAGGTCAGGACCATATAGTTACAACGCTGAAAAATCAAATTAAGGCAGATAGAATCGGGCATGCTTACCTGTTTTGCGGAACCCGTGGAACAGGTAAGACAACCATTGCCAAGATTCTGGCAAAGGCAGTAAATTGTGAACATCCGATTGATGGCAATCCCTGCAACGAATGTGAAACCTGTAAGGCAATTTCAACAGGAAGTTCCATGAATGTAATCGAAATCGATGCGGCTTCGAATAATGGTGTGGACAATATTCGTGAAATTCGTGATGAGGTAGCTTATTCACCTACCGAGGGCAGATTCAAGGTATACATTATCGACGAGGTTCATATGCTGTCTATAGGTGCGTTTAATGCGCTTCTTAAGACTCTGGAAGAGCCGCCTTCGTATGTAATCTTTATCCTGGCAACTACAGAGGCACATAAGATTCCGATTACGATTCTGTCCAGGTGTCAGAGGTATGACTTTAAGCGAATTGCCCTGACAACGATTAGTTCCCATCTGAATAAACTTATGGAAGAAGAACAGGTGGAAGTAGAAACAAAGGCAACAAACTACATTGCAAAAAAAGCAGACGGTTCCATGCGAGATGCCCTGAGTCTCTTGGATCAGTGTATCGCTTTTTATCTGGGTGAGAAACTTACCTATGATAATGTGCTGGAAGTGCTTGGTGCTGTGGATACGGATGTGTTCAGCGATCTGCTGCGGATGGTGCTCAGCCATGATGTGGCTGGGGCTATGGCAAAGCTTGAAGAGCTGGTAATGCAGGGAAGAGAACTGACGCAGTTCGTAGTAGATTTCACATGGTACATGAGAAACTTGCTTCTTCTGAAAACATCTGATAATATGGAAGATGTTCTGGATGTATCTACAGAAAATATGAAAAAACTTCAGGAAGAGGCCGGGATGGTCAGGGAAGATACCCTTATGCGGTTTATCCGTATTTTTTCTGAGTTATCCAATCAGATCAAGTATGCGTCATCGAAAAGAATATTATTGGAGATTGCCCTGATTAAGCTGTGTAAGCCGGAAATGGAAAATGATGAAATTTCACTGGTTGAGCGGATACGCCTTTTGGAAAAGAAGCTGGAAAGCGGAATAGCCGTCCAGTCAGTTCAGTCTGTACCATCTGGTACTGCAGTGGCGGGAGAAGCTGTTTTGGGCGGAGCTTATCATGCCGGTAATGCAGAAGTACCTCCGGCAGGTACAGGAAATATGGGCAACGCACCGGAAGCCGGTTCTGTGACAAGATCCCAAATGCCGGCACAAGGCCGTAATCTGGAAAAAGCAGCACCGCAGGATCTTCAGGAGGTAAAGAAGATCTGGAAAAGTATCGTTGCTGAGACGGAAGGACGGTTTAAGATTGTCTTATCCATGGCTGAACCCAAATACAATGCCCAGGGAGAAGACGACAGACTGTTTGTTTGTTTTCCGGATTTCCAGGGTGAGCGTTATGTGGCAAGCGAGGAACGTAAGGAAGAGCTGGAGAGGATTATTGCCAGCAAGATTGGAAAAAAAGTAGAAGTGAAGATGATGCTGGAAGTTGACAGCCATCTGAATAAAGGCAATATTGTCAGCATCAGTGTTGAAGATGCAATCAAAGAATTTATACACACAGATGTAGTAATTGAAGACTGATAAGAAATAGGAGGATTTATTAAAATGGCAAAACGTGGAGGATTTCCGGGAGGCGGAATGCCCGGCAACATGAATAATCTGATGAAACAGGCTCAGAAAATGCAGAAACAGATGGAAGAAAACCAGAAAGCATTAGAAGAAAAAGAATATACTGCAAGTGCAGGGGGCGGTGCTGTAGAAGTTACCGTATCCGGTAAAAAAGAAATAACCAAGGTTTCTTTAAAAGAAGAAGTGGTTGATCCCGATGATATTGAAATGTTAGAAGACCTGATTATGGCAGCTACAAATGAAGCACTTCGTAAGATGGAAGAAGAAGCAGGTGCTGCAATGGCGAAGCTGACAGGTGGTCTTGGTGGAATGGGTGGAGGATTTCCGTTCTAATGGATTATTACAGCAGTCAGATCAGTAAATTAATTGAAGAATTGTCAAAGCTGCCGGGTGTGGGGGCCAAATCGGCCCAGCGCTTGGCTTTTCACATTATTAACAGGCCCCTGGATGAGGTGAAGCGGCTTTCCGATGCCATTATCGAGGCGAAGGAAAATGTACGTTACTGCAAACAGTGCTATACTTTGACAGACAGTGAGCTCTGTCCGATTTGCAGAAATCCAAAAAGGGACCAGACTACCATAATGGTTGTGGAAAACACAAGGGATCTGGCGGCATATGAAAAAACCGGTAAATTTGAGGGCGTCTATCACGTACTTCACGGTGCAATATCACCTATGCTGGGGATAGGTCCAAATGATATTAAGTTAAAGGAATTAATGCAGCGTTTGCAGCAGGATATAAAAGAAGTTATAATTGCGACGAATTCAAGTCTGGAAGGTGAGACAACAGCAATGTACATCAGTAAGCTGATTAAACCAACCGGAGTTAAGGTCAGCAGAATTGCCAGTGGAGTGCCGGTAGGCGGTGACCTGGAATATATCGATGAAGTGACTTTGCTAAGAGCCCTGGAAGGGCGTGTGGAATTATAAAAATGTATGCTAAAAGAATCAGGGTAGAAATCTTACTATATGGATTTCTACCCTGATTTTTATTATTTCCCCCCAAAGTTTGTTCTGATAGATTTCATTTCTTCCTGCTAAGTGTTGATAAATAGTAAATATATCTGATATAATTATGTTACTCGCTTTAAAATGGGATTCTGAATGAAAATTAGCTGGAGGAAAATAAAAAATGAGAATATTTACAAAAATTGGAAAGTTATCAGTTACATTGCAGGTGATTATTTTAATGACAGTTCTGATTTTACCAATTAATATTATTGCAGTCGTTTTTTCCTCACAGGTACACCATGCGTTTCTAAGCAAAAGTGTGGAATCAGTTTCCAGGGCGGCTGAAATATATATGTATGAATTGGACCGCAGGATCTATTCGTCAGACACTTACAATATTACTGAGATAGATGAAAATCAGCATGTTTTAGAGTTAAGGAAACATAAGCAGGGAGAGTCGTTTAAAAGAGAGGCTGATTTTTACTGGCAGCAATTAAACAGCCGGGTAAGATACGCGCTGGATGCTGATGGATATTTTTTCTTCATTGAAAATGAGAATTACTTAAATATTGCTTTGCGGAGTAATTACAATGCCGACAAGAAGGATGTGAAGGAATACATTCTCAATTTGTGCGGGGAAAATACACCGTTTGTGTGGGAATGCCGGGAGATCATGGGGAAGAAGTGGATGGTACGTAAATTTGCTCTGGACGGGTTCTATTATGGGGCCCTCATTAATCTCAATGACCTTGAGAAAAAATTTTCCGACAGCCTGTCTATGGAAGAATCAGAAGTCTTTTTTGATAACAAAATGCAGGATAATAAGGAGAAAGGCAGGGAACTAATTGTAGTGAAATCAGCGAAAGCAGATGTTTACATGCACATTTCTCTTTCTCAAAAAGTCCTGGAGGCGCAGATACCGCTGGCTGAGCAAATTTGGTTTTTGATACCGACTATTTATTTGATATTTATCCCAATTATCATTATCGTTTTAAAGAGAATTGTGATCCGGCCAATTCAAAAGGTAAACCATGCAATGGCGGAATTAGAATCTGGAAATTCAGAATATAGGATTACGGAAGTTGGAGAGAACCGGGAGGCTAATGAATTAAACCGCAGGTTTAATTCTATGGCAGGTCAGCTAAAGAGTCTTAAGATACAGATTTATGAATCAGAACTGGAGAAGAGGGACATTGAAGCAACCAATTTAAGGCTGCAGGTGAATCCGCACTTTATTGTCAACTGCCTGAATATAATTTTTAGTCTGGCAAGATCCGGGAAGAACAGGGAGATAAAGGAATTCACCAAATATTTGGCGGATTATCTGAGATTTTCTTTGTGGCACACCAATGGAATGATTCGTTTGTCAGATGAGATGAAATGTGTGGAAAATTATCTTGAGATTCAGAAGATTCGCTTTCCCGGAACATTCAGCTATATTGGGAATTTTGAAGCTGAGGTTATGGAAATACAAATTCCGTCCTTGCTGATATTAAATTTTGTTGAGAATGCAGTAAAATATGCTGTGAGGATGGGCAGCGAAATAGAGATTATTGTCAGCATCCGGAAAGAAGAAGACAGTCTGTTCATCAGTGTCTGTGATACCGGAAATGGCATGACGGAGGAAATGCTTGGGATTTTGAGAAAAGGTGAAATTCCGGAAAATGAGACTGGTAAGCACATTGGCATTTGGAACTGTAAGCGGAGGTTGAAAATGCTGTATCAGGAAAGTGCATACATTAATATTACCAGTTGTCTGGGAGAAGGAACACAGATATTTATCAAAATACCATGGAGGGAAGAAAAGGAGCAGGAACAATGAATGTCTTGATTGTAGATGATGAGATCTTGGCAATACAGGGATTATTAGATGATATTAACTGGGGAAATTTTGAGTTTGACGAAATTCTGACCGCGAATAGTTATACCCAGGCAGTGAATATTTTTCTTCAAAAGAAAGTTGATATTCTGCTGTGTGATATAGAAATGCCTTTTGGAAGCGGGCTTGAACTGGTAAAGTGGGTGAAAGAACATTATCCAAATACAGAGTGCATTTTTTTGACCTGTCACAGTGAATTTGATTTTGCAAAACAGGCAGTTTCCATGCAGTGTCTGGGCTATATTCTGAAGCCGGCTGATTCGTCGGAAGTAGAAGATTATCTGGCAAAGGCACAGCGGCAGGTAAAAGAAAGAGGAGATGCTGAAATGTATGAGAATTATGGGAAGATATACCTGAACAATCTGAAAGATGATGTTAAGGTGCCCATAGCAGCGGATATTGTAGAACAGGTGGAAGAATATATTTACAGTCATATATCAGAACCTTTAAATATCGAAGAAATTGCAAAAGATGTGCATGTGAGCAGTGCCCATCTGGGAAGAATTTTCCGTAAAAAACATAATATGTCAATCATGGATTATATTACGGAGCAGAGGATCAGTCTTGCGAAAAAGCTATTACAGGATGGAAATATTACGGTCAGCGCCGCATCAGTGAAGGCGGGATACAATAATTATTCGTATTTCACGAAGATATTTAAAAAATGCACGGGTAAAACGCCCAGAGAATATATCCAGGAGATGCGAAATAAGGAGATGTTGTAAAAGTGCTAAAGAATGTCGGGAAAGTGTTAATTTTCCAGGGAATAGTATAAGTTTCTGTTGGAATAGTTTAATACAGAACAGTAGGGAAAAGAGTATAATAATCTCATCAAGAAAGATAAAGGAGGATGGTTATGAACACGAAAAAAATGTTGGCCATTTTATTGTCATTGGGGATGGGGTTATCTTTAACAGCTTGTGGAAACTATGAGGGAGAGACAAATTCCACAGCCGGCAAAGAAACAGTTTCTGCAGAATCCAAAAATGAGAGCGGAGAAACAGAGAAAAAGGAGAGCGAAGGTGATGTTTACAATATCGTGATGGAAATTCCGACTCTGGGAAGCGAACCATCCGGTCTGGCTGAAGTAGAAGCCGCCATTAACGAAATTGTAGAACCGGAAATAGGTGTAAACGTTACCCTGTATCCCATTTCCGTGTCTGATTTGAAATCACAGACAAATCTGATGATAGCATCCGGTGACAAACTGGATCTGGTAAGCGTAATCGGAGGTTTATCAGACTATGTGAGCAAGAATGCGTTTCTTTCATTGGATGATCTATACAATCAGTATGGGCAGGACATTAAAGATGCAGAAGGAATCGCAATGGCAGGAGGGTATTACGATGGAATGCTGTACGCTGTTCCATCAGAAGAAAAAATGGTTCTGGTAGATGGTTATTTTGCCAGAAAGGATATGCTGGATGAACTGGGCTTCACGTTTGAAGAGGACAAGGTCTATACAGCGGATGATTTGAGTAAATTATTTAAGGCATTTAAGGACAAATATGGAGAAGGCTATTACGGCATTGCCGGCACAGGATCCACCTCTAATTATTACAGCAGCTTTCATGCAGTAGACTATCTGGGTTCTTCGATGAATACGGGTGTTCTGATTGGAGCTGGATTTGATGGAGACACCAAGGTGACAGACCTGTTCGGTACACCGAAATATGAGGAATTTGCAAACACTATGTATGATTGGGCACAGTCAGGCTATTTCTCGCCGGATGCGTCTACCAATACAGATGCAGCAACTACGCAGATACAGTCAGGCTTTTATCTGGGATACTTTGCAGGTACCGATATTGACGCTAAAATGAATGTGAGCCGGGACTGCGGTACAGAGATGGTTCCGATTACCTTAGTAGATAAATACTGTGCAACACAGAAATATCAATCAACCATGTGGTCAATCCCTTATAATTGTGAAAATCCTGAAAAGACCTTTCAGTTCCTTAATATGCTGTATGCAGATAATGAACTGGACAATATTCTGACTTATGGGCTGGAGGGGATTAGTTATGAGGTAGTTGAAAAAGGGGAAGTTCCCGGACAGGCTGTGATCCGCTTTGCAGATGGGGTAAATGAGTCTAACAGTCCTTATCATATGCCGCTGCATGTATATGGGGATAAATCCACAATCAGTGTATTTGAACCCCTGACTCTGGACTATTATAAGGAATTAAAAGAATTTAATTCCAGTGTTTCTGATAAACGGAAATCCTGTACGCTGGGCTATGTATTTAATGCTGCCAATGTATCGGCACAAAAAGCAGCAGTAGATGCCGTAGTTTCCCAGTATACAGGAATAATATCAACCGGTGCCCAGAATCCGGAGGAAATACTACCCGAGTTCAGACAGGCATTGAAGGATGCAGGTATTGAGGAAATTGTTAAGGAAAATCAAACGCAATTGGATACCTGGATGGCAGAACAGTAGAATAATAATTTTAGATGGGTTGCCAATAAGAAAGAATCTTATCGGCAGCCCATTCTATCATATTGAGGAGGTAATATGTCTATGCAAGCAAACACGACTTTGCGAAAAACAAAAAAGCTGCTCTTCAAAAGATTTCTTCCAGTGTATGCCTTGGCTCTGCCAGGAATCCTGTATATGTTATGTAATAATTACATTCCAATGTTTGGAATTGTAATCGCATTCAAAAAACTCAATGTCAGAGAAGGAATATTTGGCAGCAGCTGGTGCGGGTTAGATAACTTTAAATTTTTATTTCAATCCAATACTGCATTTACCATTATCCGTAATACAGTATTATATAATCTGGTATTTATTGTATTAGGAACAGTAATCTCTGTAGCAGTTGCAATTCTATTACATGAGGTGAAAAATAAGGCGGCTTCCAGATTTTATCAAAGTATTATATTGCTGCCGTTTCTGATCAGCTGGGTGGTAGTAAGTTACCTGGTTTATGCGCTTTTATCTTCCGATGCTGGAATGTTAAATTCTATGTTGAAAAATCTGGGATTGCATCCGATTAACTGGTATCAGGAGAAAAAGTATTGGCCGCTCATATTAACACTTTGTAATATCTGGAAAGGGACCGGATATACCATGATTATCTATTTGGCAAGTATTGTTGGGATCAGCCAGGATTATTATGAAGCAGCGAGAATAGACGGGGCTTCAAAATGGCAGCAGATTAAAAAGATTACCCTTCCTTTGCTGAAACCAACGGTAATCATAATGTTTATTCTGGCAATTGGCCGAATTTTCGCATCCGATTTTGGACTGTTTTATCAGATTCCTAAAAACTCAGGTGCATTATATTCAGTAAGCCAGACGATTGATGTGTACGTTTTCAATGCGTTGATGAAAAACAGTGATTTTGGGATGTCATCGGCTGCCAGTGTATTCCAGTCTGTTGTGGGATTCGTACTGGTACTTATAGCAAATAAGATTGTTAGAAAATATAGCAGCGAAAGTGCGCTGTTTTAGGAGGGGAGCAAATGAAATCAAAAGAAACGTATATGTGGCAGTTAATTTCAAATATAGTGATGATTTTATTTACAATGGCAGCGCTGCTTCCGTTTATTCTGCTGGTCATAGCTTCGTTTACGGATAATCAGTATGCGACAGTGCAGGGATTCGGATTTTTTCCCAAAGAGTGGAGTCTGGCTGCTTATGAATATATCGCTACGTCATGGCAGACTATTGGAAGAGCATATTTTATGACGATTCTGGTAACGGTGACCGGGACAGCAATCAGTCTTATGGTGACTTCTATGTTCGCCTATGCTCTTGCGGATAAGGAACTTCCGGGAGGTAAAATACTGAACTTTTTATGTGTATTTACCATGTTGTTCGGGGGTGGAATTGTATCAGCTTATTATTGCTGGAATCAGATTTTTCAGGTGAGAGATACCATTCTTGCCCTGATTTTACCTGGTTTACTTATGAGCGGATTCAACGTAATCTTGGTTAAAAATTATTTCATGTTCAGTATTCCGGAATCGCTAAAAGAGGCTGCCAGAATTGACGGCGCCGGAGAGATTAAGATTTACACCGGGATAGTGCTGCCTCTGTCGCGCCCCATTCTTGCTACAATCGGAATGATGACGGCGCTGGCATACTGGAATGACTGGACGAATGGCCTGTATTATCTGACCTTGCGGGAGGGGAGCAAATACTATACGATACAGCTCCTTTTGAATCAGATTAGTGAAAACATTAATTATCTGACCAAGAATGCATCCCAGCTTGCCGGAGCCAATGTGGGAATGCTTCCATCCACCACTGTTCGTATGGCAATAGCCGTTGTAGGTATATTGCCGATTATGATTGCGTATCCGTTTTTTCAAAAATATTTTGTTAAGGGGATTATGCTGGGAGCTGTAAAGGAGTAAGTGCATAGGATGAAAAATATCATTGAAGTTTTATCAGATCAAAGCAGAAACGATTATATTTTTCCTTTTCTATGGATTCATGGAGAGGAAGAAAAGGTATTAAGGGAATACATTCGGGCTGTTTATGACTCCAATATCCGTTCTCTTTGTATAGAGAGCCGTCCCCATCCGGATTTTTGCGGTCCGGGCTGGTGGAGGGACATGGATATTATTCTGGAAGAAGCAAGGCAGCGGGATATGAAGGTATGGATATTAGATGACAGTCATTTTCCGACCGGGTATGCCAATGGTGCCATGAAGAATGCTTCTGTCCAGTTATATCGCCAGAGTGTATATTGTAAGCAAATCGATTTAGACAGTGATGTAGAGCTGTTTACCTGCGGGCTGGGGAAAGAAATTATGGAGATACCGATGAGTCCCCTTGAAAAAATATTAAGAGAATCAGGTAAATGGAAAGAACCGGAATATGTATTTGATGATGACAGAATTTTATCTGTAAAGGCAGCCAGAAGGATAGAAGGGAACAGAGTCAGCCAGATTATAGATGTGCCTTATGATGATTTGGAGAAAAAAATTGAGTGGAGAGTGCCGCAAGGCAGTTGGAGGATCTATATTAGTATTTTGACCAGGAATGCAGGGTACCGGAGAAATTACATTAATATGATGGACACTGCTTCCTGCCGGCTGCTGCTTGATGCGGTTTACGAGCCTCATTATGAACATTATGCAGCATACTTTGGCAGTACGATTGCAGGCTTTTTCTCAGATGAGCCGGAGCTTGGAAATGGCGGGGTGCTTCGTTTTGGAAATATACTGGGCAAGGACGTGGATTTACCATGGAGCTGGGAACTGGAGAAGGCATTAAAAAAGAAACTGGGTGAGGATTTCTCCTGGGTTCGTCTCCTTTGGGAAGAACAGGACGATGAGGAGCTTACAGCCAGAGTAAGGTATGCCTATATGGACCAGGTGACAAGACTGGTTGAAAAAGATTTTTCCAGACAGGTAGGGGATTGGTGCCGGTCACATGGAGTAGAATATATTGGACATGTAATAGAGGATGACAATCAGCATGCCAGAACAGGTTCCAGCCTGGGGCATTATTTTCGTGGGCTGGCAGGACAGGATATGGCGGGGATTGATGATATTGGAGGACAGGTGTTCCCACAGGGGGAGGATGTGATAAGGGAAGATACCCTGGTTCCAAGGGATGGAGAATTTTATCACTTTGTGCTGGGTAAATTAGGAGCTTCCCACGGTGCCATTGACCCTTTAAAAAAAGGAAGAGCTATGTGCGAGATCTTTGGTGCTTATGGTTGGAGAGAAGGAGTGAGACTTGAAAAATATCTGGCGGATCATTTTATGGTTCGTGGGATTAATCGGTTTGTACCCCATGCTTTTTCTGCAAAAGAGTATCCGGACGGTGATGCGCCGCCACATTTTTATGCAGGAGGACATGATCCGCTATTCAGGCATTTTGGAGCGCTGATGAATTATATGCAGCGTATCTGCAGTCTGATAGATGGTGGACAAAGCAGGACTGATGCGGCAATTCTTTATCATGCAGAGGCGGAATGGACCGGACGACGGATGCTCATGCAGAAACCAGCCAGAATTCTGGCGGAGAATCAGATAGACTTTCACTTTATTCCCATTGATGTGTTTACCGATATAAACGTGTATCATACTAGTTTTGATAAAGGGCTTAATGTAAACGGAAACTGTTACCGGATGTTGATCATACCTTATGCTCAGTTCATTCCTGAGGCATTGCAGACCGGGATAGAAAAAATAAAAGAGTCGGGATGCCATGTTGTTTTTCTGGAGGAATTGCCCCAGGGATTGTGTGACAGTGACAAATCCCTGTCCGAAGATGTTATAAACTGCCCGGCAGTGGCACTGAATAGCCTGGCCGATGCTGTTAAAAAGGAAGGGCTCAGGGAAATCCAATTACAGCCGCTATCTTCTTCCATTCGATGCCTGCATTACGCAGGGGATCGGGAAATTTATTATTTTGTGAATGAGGGTACGGAATGTTACAAAGGATGGGTATATCTGCCCGGCAACACCAGGTTTTGTGAGTATGATGCGTGGAACAATTGTATTTACACAGCCGAAGGGAGGGACGGAGAGAAAGTCGGAGAGGATGAAAACAAAGTGGAGCTGCATATAGAAAGCAGTCATTCCTGCATCTTGATAGCGTTATCTGATCAGACAATCCAGCCGGAACTTTATCATAACCGGGTACAAAGAGGCGGGACAGAGATTGAATTTTCCTCTGTATGGCAGTATTCCTTGTGTAAGGCCATAGAATATCCTGCATTTGGCGATAAAAATAATATTCTCCATCTTCATGACATCAGCAGGGAAGAATCCGGATTTTCAGGATTTATCTGTTATGAGAATCAATTTTTCTTTGAAAAGGCAGGACGTGTTGTATTAGAAATTACAGATGCATATGAGGGTGTAGAGGTATTTATTAATGGGACAGGAGCTGGGCTACAGATTGTACCGCCATTTCTGTTTGATATTACAGATTTGATTGTTACCGGAGAAAATACAATCAGAATTGAAGTGGCAACTACTTTAGAGAGAGAGCGGGCGGCGGTAGATGACGAGCAGTTTTTAACGAATGATCAAAATGGAAAGTACCGCCCGATTGGGATAACGGGTGACATCATATTATATTTACAGAACACAGGAGGAGAAAACAAATGAAAATAAAATTTCCTGACAATTTTTTATTTGGAGTGGCGACCAGTGCGGCACAGGTAGAAGGAGCAGCTCATGAAGATGGAAGAGGACTTTCCATCTGGGATGCTTTTTCAAAGATCCCGGGTAATATCACAGACGGATCGGGACCGGAGAGAGCATGTGATATGTATCACCGGTATGAGAAAGATTTAGACCTGGCTCGTGAGATGAATTTGGATACCTTTCGTTTTTCTTTTTCCTGGTCCAGGATTCTGCCGGAAGGAAAAGGGAGGATCAACCAGAAGGGGCTGGATTATTATAAACGTTTTATTGATGCGATGTGGAAGCGGAATATTATTCCCAGTGCAACCGTATATCATTGGGATCTTCCATACGAACTGGAGCGGGACGGTGGCTGGCTAAACCGGGATATTGTGGATTGGTATGGGGAATATGCTTCTTTGCTTTTTCGGGAATTCGGGAATTCGGTGCCGCAGTGGGCAACATTCAATGAGCCGATTGCTGTCTATGTGGGGTATGCATTAGGTGGATTTGCCCCGGGATATCGAGTAGAGAAATCAGGCAGACAGGCAAATCATAACTTACTCCTGGCACACGGGGAAGGAGTAAAACGTTTTCGCCAGGAACATTTGAAAGAGAGCAAAGTGGGAATTGTGGTAGATGTCTGGCAGCATTATCCGCTGCGTCCGGATCATGAACAGGACTGTATGAAAGCGCAGCTGGAAAATGAGAAAACATTTCATTCTTATTTAAGCCCTGTATTTAAAGGATGTTATCGAAAAGAACTTATGGAATATATGGAAAAAAATAACTGTATGCCTGAGATAAAAGACGGGGATATGGAAAAGATAGCTCAGCCTATGGACTTTTTTGGTCTGAATTGTTATAACCGGGTGCTGGACTGTGCCGATCCTCTTCTTGTGCCGGATAAGAAAAAAAACGGCGGCGGCAATTACCTGGATAATGGAACGGAGTATTACCCCAGGGCTGTCTATGAAGCGGTAAAAATGCTGCAGAGAGAATATCAGGTGGAAGTTCCCATTTTTATCACGGAAAATGGTACTTATGGCTGCAATGAACAGATACAGCCGGATAATCAGATACATGATGAACAGCGTATAAAATACCTGAAAGGATTTCTGTATTGGATTTCTAAGGCCATGGAAGAGGGGGCCGATATCAGAGGATATTATGTCTGGTCCTTACTGGACAACTGGGAGTGGAGTGCTGGATATGAACCCAGGTATGGACTGGTCCATGTTGACTATGAGACACAGCAGAGAATCCAAAAGGACAGTGCAAAATGGTATACAGGGATAGCTGGCACCAAAGAATTGGTGATAGTCTTATAACGGGCTTACAGGATGGAAGATACAAGGTCCGCATGAAGGAAACAAAGTGAAGTGGTGCTTATGTACTGATAAACCAGGGTTTACCGGAAATATGGATAGAAGGAAAGGATAGCAGGTAAGAATATGTTGTATCAAAAAAATGAACAGCCTTTTTCAGCAGCATTATTTGAAAATCCCACCAGTGAGTACCGGGGCACGCCTTTTTGGGCATGGAACTGCCGGCTGGAGAAAAAAGAACTGCTTTGGCAGATAGAACAGCTTGAAAAAATGGGATTTGGAGGCGCCCATATACATGTACGTACGGGAATGGAAACCACTTATCTGAGTGATGAGTTTATCAATCTTGTAAAATCATGTGCGGAGCGTATGCAGTCACGCGGGATGCTGACCTGGCTGTATGATGAGGACCGCTGGCCATCCGGAGCAGCAGGTGGATATGTGACCCGTAATGAGTCATACCGTTCCAGGCACCTCTTACTGACCAGACACCCCTATGGAGAGATGGAAAATGTAAATGAGGCGGTCTCAAGCGCAGCTTCTGGCCGTACGGGAAATGGAAGTCTGATTGCCTGCTACGATATCGCACTGAATGCGGAGGGAATGTTACTTCAGTACAGACGGATGGGAGCGGAAGAACAGGCAGAAGGCATAAAGCTATATGCCTATGAAGAAATCGCGGCTGAATCCCCCTGGTTTAACCACCAGACTTATATCGATACTTTAAATCCCAAGGCTGTTGCAGAGTTTATCAGAATTACATATGAGCGGTATTATGACGCTGTGGGGGCAGAGTTTGGCAGCACCATCCCCGCTATATTTACGGATGAACCGCAGTTTCCTCATAAAGTCACCTTAGAATTTAATCATACCGATAAAGATGTGATACTGCCCTGGACCGGAGATTTTCCGGATTCATATAAGACAGCCTATCCGGGAGAGGAAATTCTGGACTGCCTGCCAGAACTGCTGTGGGAGCTTCCGGGAGAACAGGTGTCGGTCATACGTTACCATTATCACGATCATATTGCGGAGCGGTTTGCATCTGCGTTTGCCGATCAATGTGGGAAATGGTGCAGGGAACATGGCCTGATGCTGACCGGACATATGATGGAAGAACCTACCCTGAAAAGCCAGACGGCTGCGCTGGGGGAAGCTATGCGCTCCTACCGTTCTTTTCAACTGCCTGGAGTGGATATACTGGATGATTCCAGGGAGTTTACCACAGTGAAGCAGGCACAGTCAGCAGCCAGGCAATTTGGATGTCCGGGCGTTGCAAGTGAACTGTATGGTGTAACAAACTGGGATTTTGATTTCAGGGGACATAAACTGCAGGGAGACTGGCAGGCAGCTCTGGGAGTGACGGTACGTGTGCCCCACCTTTCCTGGGTGTCCATGAAGGGAGAAGCTAAGCGTGATTATCCGGCTACTTTTAATTACCAGGCACCCTGGTACGATCAGTATTCCTATGTAGAAAATCATTTTGCCAGGGTTAATACGGCTATGACCCGTGGGAAAGCAGTATGCCATATCGGAGTGATTCATCCCATTGAAAGCTATTGGCTGCATTGGGGAAGCAATGAATCTACGCAGCTGATACGCAGCCAGATGGATGAAAATTTTCAAAATCTAACCAAGTGGCTGTTAGAAGGACTGCTTGATTTTGACTATATCTGCGAATCACTTTTGCCGGAACAGTGTAAGGTGGAAGATATTAAGAAGAAGAGATTTCCTGTAGGTAAAATGGAATATAAGGTTTTGGTAGTGCCTCCTGTTGAAACTCTGCGGTCTACAACGTTAGCCAGGCTTGAGGCATTTCAAAAAATGGGTGGCAGAATTCTGTTTTTTGGAGAGGCGCCTGCTTTGTGTGATGGATATCCAAGTGGCAGAGGGCGGCAGATATGGGAAAAATCTGAACGGGTAATGTTTTATTCCGGAATGGTTCAGGAAAGCCTGAAAGAAGTACGAAATGTAGAAATCCGGGACAGCCATGGTGAAATGATGCGGCATTTTATCTGTCAGCTGCGTGAAGATGGCAACGATCTTTGGTTATTTATCGCACATAGCGATAAACCGGTTAATCAGGATATTTCTCAAATAAAGGATGCAGAATACCTGATTCGTGTGAAGGGAAATTACCAGGTGACCATTATGGACACTATGAATGGTAAGGCAGAGCAGATCTGTTCTGTATGTGAAAATGGTTGGACATTAATAAAGCAGCAACTTTTTGAGCATGACAGCCTTCTTCTTCGGCTGGCAAAGTCCAAAGAGCAAAATCGGGTAATAGCGGAGGAAACGGAAGAAGAAGAATTTATAAGAGATTTCCGGTATTTAAAACCAGTACCGGTTACGTTTGAGGAGCCCAATGTATTAATGTTGGACATTGCAGAAGCGGCGCTTGATGATGAGCCGTATCGGCAGCCGGAAGAAATACTCAGGCTTGATAACAAGTTCAGAAAAGAACTGGGCTGGGATCTGCGGGGAGAGGCGGTGGCACAGCCATGGGTGGAAGAAGACGCATCGACACCACATACGCTCCGCCTTCGATATACGATTCAAAGTCAGAAAGATATGGAAGGCCTTATGCTGGCTTTAGAAAATGATGAAAACGCCACTGTTCTTTTAAATGGGCAGCCGGCCGAAAAGGAAATGGGATGGTATGTGGACAAATGTATGCATACCGTAAAACTCCCGGGAATTTTGAAGGGAGAAAACATTTTAGAATTGTTTATGCCATATGGAAAAAAAGCTGATGCAGAAGCCTGCTTCTTATTGGGGAACTTTGGCGTACAGGTCATGGGCTGCTGCTGTGTGCTTACCGAACCGGTAACAGAGCTTACATTTGGGGACATTACTCGTCAGGGACTGCCTTTTTATGGCGGTAATTTAACTTATCATCTGGAAGCGGAAACGACTGGTAATAAGCTGGAGATCGAAGCCAGTTACTACAGAGGCCACCTAATCAAAATATATGTGGATGGAGAGGAGCAGGGAAACATTGCATTTTCTCCCTATCGGATCTGTATAAATAATTTGAAGCCGGGGCGGCATAAAATTGATCTGAAATATTATGGAAGCCGTGTGAATACATTTGGACAGCTGCACCGCAATGACAGAAGCAATTCCTGGAGTGGTCCGAATTCCTGGAGGACTGACGGGGCGGCATGGACCTGGGAGTACCGTTTTTGGAAACAGGGGATATTAAAATCCCCTGAAATTAAGGATCTAATACTAAAAAGGTCCCAATAGTTAACAGTGCAGATCCCTGCGCTGATGAAGTATAAAGGAAGCGGAAATGCACAGGAGAGCCACTATGGCACAGACCAGTATATACTGCTGCGAAAGCCCCTGTGTAAGAACTTCCTTTCCATCAAAATATTTAAAAGGTGTGAGATAACCCAGCCATTCAATTTTTTCACTGAAATCAGCAGCAATGGACATCAAAAATGTAACCAGCACAAGGCCCATAGAGATATTGCTGGCTGTTTTCATTCGGACACAAAGCATGGACATGAGTAAACCAAATCCAAAGAAAACAAGCTGGATGAAGAATAATCCGATCATCATTGGCAGAAAATCCGATACAATATTGTCATCAAAAATAATCTTCACACTTACAACGGCGATGAGAAAGGAAACAGCATTCAGCAAAAACAGCTGGCAGAGTGCACTGCAGAGCTTATCAGCCAGGATGGTATTTCTGGAACGTGACTTAACATACAGAAATTCAAATGTCTTATCCCGTTCTTCTTTTCCGAAGATGGAGACACCCAGGGAAGCTGCATGGAATGCGGCGATCAGAGCGATATAAGTAAATACGATTGCAAAAACTCCGATAGCGGTTGAATAATCCACCACGCCTACTCCGAAGACTGTCTGGACGCTTTTGGGAAGCTGCTCCAAAAGCTCATTCACACCGGCATCGCTTTGTCCCACCATGGAGGTTGTCTTACCGGCGCTTGCTATAATCAGAAAAATAATCCCAATGCACCAGAAAGAAAAAGTTTTTATATTAGATTTACATTCACGAATAAATAGATTCATAATAAATGGTCTCCTTCCCAGAGAGTAATTGAAAATGGAGTGTCAAAGCATTCAGACACGCTTTAAGCACTGTGAATATCTTTTGTCTGGTAACGCCAGAAGCCTAGCAGTGTAAGTAAAATAACAGCCACGATCAGACAGATCAGCAAAGGATAGTCATACTTCTGATTTAATGTAATGTAAGAGGGATTGATGTAGCTCATTGGAGAGATAAAATCCAGTGCCCTTTCATCAAACATATTTGCTAACATCTGGAGCCCAAAGCAAAGTGCGCCAACTCCGATTCCAATAAATACAGGAGCTTTAGCCTTTTTCAAAAAACAACCGATACAGAATCCCAGGGCGGTAAATAAAAGTCCGGTCAGTATCACAGCAAAAGAGAGCAAATAGAATATCTTATGGTTAAATGCACCGCCATATTGGTTTGCAAAAATGAAACTCACACCAAAATATATAAATCCGGATATAATAATACAGAGCACAACTGCCAGATATTTATTTGCCAATATACGGATCCGGCTTACGGGTTTGGTAAATAAAAAATCACAGGTTTTGCGTGCACTTTCTTTGCCAATCACCTGGATTCCGGAAATCAAACCCTGAATGGAAGAACAGAGGATCACATACACCAGCACAAAGCTGTAGAAACCGTGAAAACTGCCAAGACCATCAGGTCCCAGACCAAGAGCCTTTAATACTTCGGGAGGATATTGTTCCATTAGTTTATTAACTGCTTCCATATCCCCGGTAAAAGAAGGATACAGGCAGATAAAGAATATGCCAGCGCAGCTTAATGACAATGCCCATATAAGTGCGGGCTTAAGATTCCACTTAAATTCCTGAATAAATATGTTCATAGAAATCCCCCCTCCTAATTATAGTAATGCATAAAGATCTCTTCCAGATCCGGTTCCTGAACGCTTAGATCCTGCAGGGAGAGTTCGCCTATCAGATGCGTCATCCGGTTAACATTACCACGATAAATAAAGGATGCATGGAGTTTTTCTATTTTCAGGTTAGACAGGCCCTTTATTTGAAATACATCCGGATTAAGTGCTTCTTTGGATTCCAGCTCTATCTTTTTATAACTGTCTTCTTTTAAGGATGCCATGGTATCTAGTTTAATCAGTTTTCCTTCTTTTATAAAGCCCACACGGTCACACATTTTCTGAACCTCTGACAGGATATGGGAGGAAAAGAAAACGGTGGCACCATTACGGTTTTCCTCCTGGATCAGATCAAAGAATTTCTTCTGCATCAATGGGTCCAGCCCACTGGTAGGTTCATCCAGAATAATTAATTTAGGACTATGTAACAATCCCTGTACAATACCGACTTTCTTGCGGTTTCCAAAGGACAGGTCCTCGATCTTGCGTCCGGTATCCAATTCCAGAACATCACATAATTCCCTTATCTTTTTCTTACAGTCCTTTTTATAAAAGGAAGCAGAGTAATTAAGCAGATCTTTTACCTTCATATTGTCATAATAAAACACCTCGCTGGGCAGGTATCCTACTTCTTTTGCAATTTCGCTGGCATTTTTGATGCAGTCGGCGCCAAAGATGGAAGCAGAACCGCTGGTTGGATAAATCAGCGACAGAAGACATCGGATCGTGGTGGACTTTCCGGCACCGTTAGGACCAATAAATCCAAAGATTTCACCCTCCTGTATAGCAAGTGTAATATCCTCGATACCGCGGTGTTTGCCGTAAGTCTTTGTCAGTTTATTGATTTCAATAATGTTCTTCGTCATAAGAACTCCTCCTTATAGGATACCTTTTTTAATAAATCGGACCAGACGGTGTAATGGTTCATCAGGTCCGGTATCAGTACAGTTTCCGAAACCCGTTCTTTTTCATACATATAGCCCTCCGTCATCCAGATTAACATGTGGTAAATCTCTTTTGGGTCAATCTCTTCTTTAAACTTACCCAGATCAATATTTTTTAAATATTTCTCAAAAGAAGTATCAATCTGCGACTGCATTTTATCCTGTACTTCGCCGGAGACAGTTTCATTTTGGGAATAATAAGTCTTAATAAAAAATTTCATAATATGAGGCGTTTTTGCCAGAATAACTGCCTTCTTTTGGGCCATGTAATGAAGCAATTCAAAAAAATCGGTGATATCTTCAAAATGCATATCCATAATATAATTTTTTACAAGAGAAACGGTATATTCCAGCAAATACAGATAAAAACTTTTCTTATTGTGAAAATAGTGGAAGAGCAGCCCTTTGGAGATACCGGCTTTTCTGGCAATTTCATCTGTTGAAGCCCGTTTGTATTCGTGATTGGAAAACACTTCAATTCCGGCGTTGATAATACGCTGCTGTTTTTCTTCCGGCAGGCGAAAAAACATTTCATTCATGGGAAACCTCCTCCTTTAAATAGTTAAAATATTTGAAATATGGGTACCACAGTGTATTTTTTGCTTTATCTGATTGACTGTGCAGGATTGACTGGACTGGTTAATCCTAATTATATGCTATTGACTATTTTTTACAAGGGGGCAGGGACATTAAATTTGCATAAAAAAGTTACTCCAACTAATATATAAAAGTTACTCCCGTTCATGGTATGATTTGGTCATGAAAAAGAAACCTGCAGGGATCAAGAATAAAACCAAAGCAATAAAATAAAGCAATAAAATATTGCAATAAACAAAGCAATAAAATATAGCAATAAAATAATGAATTAAATAATGCAATATGAACATGCAATATGAAAATGTAATAAGGTAATGTAATAAGGTAATGCAATAAGATAATGGAATCAGAAAACCAGGAGGGAATACATGAAGAAAAAGTTAGTTAGTATTTTAATGGCAGCGGCAATGGTATTATCAATGAAAGCATGTGGCGGCGGCAGCAGTTCTGCCGAAGGAACAAAATCAACGGAAGCTACAAATGCAGCAAAGAGCTCAAAATCAACGGAAGACACAAAAGCTGAAACCAAGGAGAGCGGTGAAACAGCAAAGAACTCTGAGGATGTTAAAGACAGCGAAGAAACCCGGAAAGAGGCTGAGGACGGAGAGCCTGTAACCCTGTCACTTATGGTGACAACCAGACCCACTACGGATAACAAGGATTTTTATCTGGACTGGCTTCCGGAGCTGGTGAAGGAGAAGTATCCGAATATTAATGTAGAAGTAGAACAGCTTCCCACAGATCAGTACAAACAGACAGTCCGGTTAAAGTTTGCCAGCGGGCAGGGTCCTGATATCTTTACCTGGTGGGCAGGGCTGCAGGCTAAGGATCTGGTGGATGCAGGTTATGTAAAAGATCTGTCCGGTTTCTCCCAGTTGGGTAAGTTTAAAAAAGAAATTGCCGACTCTTATATGTTTGATGGCAAAAACTACGGGATACCGTTAGGCTCCAGTTTTTTGACCACCTGGTATAACAAAGCAGCATTTGAAAAGGCTGGTATCAGTCAGATGCCGGAAAATTGGAATCAGTTCCTGGAGTGCTGTGAAAAACTGAAAGCAGCGGGCTATACTCCGATTACCATGGGAGATAAGCAGTCCTTTGTTGTACAGTTTGGTGTGTACCAGATCGGTGCCTCTCAGATTTATGCAGATAATATGGACTTTGACAGCCAGTTATTCACCGGTGAAACTAAGTTTACGGATGACTGCTGGGTAAATACCATCGACAAATATAAAACTTTATATGACAAAGGGTATATCATCGAAAATTCACTTGGACTGTCCCAGGAACAAAGCCGTCAGGCATTCTTAGATGGCAGGGCAGCCATGATATTTGACGGAAGTTTCGGATACGATGCGTTGAATAAAAATGGGGCAGAGGAATTCGATAAAGGGATGTTCTGTATTCCGTCCAATGATGAAGGAGTAGATTTTGTATATAATCTGACTCCATCCAATGGTGTTTTTGCCAGCGCAAACTCCGCAAACCAGGAAGCAATTGATCAGGTTCTGGAGTACTGGTTTACAGAAGGTACTCCGCTGTTTGAAAAATGGGTAGAAACCAGTTCCGATATTTCCTGTTATGAAGGGATTGAGGATTCCAGACCGCTGGTAAAAGAGTATCTGGAGAAATATAAAGATGACCCGAGTATCTACAACCTGAACAATGCATGGCCGGAAGGTGTCAGCGATATGATGTGCACAAAATTCCAGGAAGTAATTGCGGGAAATGCATCTGCAGAAGATGTCTGCCAGGCGATGCAGGACAAATTTGATGAGCTGAATGGAAACTAACCCCCTTTGAAACACGCTCTGGGCATTTACAAATCTGATCTTCATTTTTGTAAGTGCCCTGTTTTATAACAAGAGGTTGAATTTAAAATCTGGAGAGGAAAGCGGTATGTTTGATAAAAAAAAGAGAAACGTGCTATTGCTGTTTATCGTTCCGGCATTGCTGATGTATGTCACATTCTGGATACTGCCCGTTTTGATGTCCTTTTTCTATGGCGTCACAAACTGGAGCGGAATGGGTGAGTATAAATTTATAGGACTGAATAACTTTAAGTACCTGTTAAAAGACGGGACAATGTTCAACTCTATGAAGAATACTGTAATATATGCCGTATTTGTAGTTACATATGGAAATATCCAGGCACTTACGCTGGCGTTAATATTAAATAAGAAGTTAAAGGCAAAGGGATTTTTTCGAACGGTATTTTATCTGCCGGCGTTATTTAGCACCATTGTGGTAGCATTTTTGTGGAGCTATGTCTATGCTCCCTATTATGGTATGATCTCAGAAATATTCAACAAACTGGGACTGGATATTGTGCCGAATCTGTTGGGGCAGAAAGGAACTTCCCTTTTGGCATCAGCCTTTGTGGAAACCTGGAAAACTTCCGGTACCATGACGATTATTTATCTTGCGGGATTACAGAATATCTCCGAAGAAGTTATTGAATCGGCAAAAATAGATGGATGTACGGGATGGCAGGCTATCCGTTTTGTCAAAATTCCAATGCTGTCCAATACGATTACGATTAATGTAATGCTTGGTCTGATTGGAGGCTTTAAATCGTTTGATTATGTATTTGCCCTTACGGGAGGGGGACCGGGTAATTCGTCCAGTACGTTAATGTATTCGATTTATAAAATGGCATTTGTGGAAAGCCAGTTTGGAAAAGCAGAGGCACTGGCTGCGGTTGCCTTTATATTTATCCTGATTATTTCCGTAATTGTACTTCGCATTATGAAACGAAAGGAGCTGGAAGCATAATGAAAAAGAACACAAAAAGTGAAATTTTATGGACGCTGGGAATCGCAGTCTTTTTCGTAATATTTTTATCGCCTCTGATTATTGCTTTATCGGGCTCCCTCAGGGAAGTAAAAGACAGTACCTCTTATCTGAATTTATTCCATAGTTTCAGTCTGGAAAGTTACGGGGTAGCCTTTGGAAAGATGAATTATTTCAGAGCACTTGGCAACAGTATACTGGTAACGGGAATCAGTGTACTTATTCTGGTGATTTTTTGTGCAATGGCAGGATATGCTATCGCAAGGCTGAAAGGAATGCTGGGAGGCTTTTTTCAGATTTTTTTCCTTGCAGGTATGATTGTATCCGCACAGATGTCCATTATACCAATGTACCGGATTGTAAATGCCCTGCATATGGGTAACACCATTGCTGCCCCAATTGCATTGTATGTAACTTCGGCTCTGCCGTTTTCCATTTTTTTGTATACAAATTTTATCAAGTCCGGTGTTCCCTATGTACTTGAGGAAGCAGCCAGAATTGACGGCGCCGGGACGGTATATACCTTTGTCAGAATTGTTGCACCCCTCACAAAACCCGCACTTACTTCTATCGTTATTACCCAGGGAGTGCCGATTTGGAACGATTTCTTCTTTGGTATGCTGTTTTTATCGGCACCGGAGAAAAAAACACTGCCGCTTACCATGCTGAATTTTATCGGTGACATGGAGAACGCCACCCAGTGGAATATGCTGTTTGCTGCCTGTTTCTTAAGTGCAATTCCAATTTTGATTATTTATATGTTCCTGCAGAGGTATTTCGTAAGCGGACTGACGGTGGGAGCTGTCAAAGGTTGAATTGTGTTTTGGCTGTTAATTGGGTAAAATATTTCTGGAGGTGGTGTAATGAAAATTTTAAAAAGCATTCGTTTTAAATTTTTAATTTGTCTTCTGGGAATATCAATATTACCGATTCTGATATTGTTCGGGGTGATTCTGAAAAACAATATGGAGTATTACAACAGCCAGATTTCAGTGGCAAGTGATAACGAAGTACAAAAAATGGTAACCGGTATTAACAGTACCTTTGTGAATCTGAATGATCTTATGACTTCATTGATTTTCAGTCAGTACGACAATGACAGCTGTATGCTGTCCATTTGTGAACAGGAAGGGGCTGGCAGAGAGCCCACGCCAATGGAGCGGCTTACCAACTACCGTAAATTTGAATATGTGAGCAGCAATCTTATTGGGAATAATACTTATGCCAGCGGGGTTTACCTGTTTACGGAAAGCGGTTATACATATTCGTTTGTAAAAAATAAAGAGTTTTATTTAGAAGAGGATTATCAAAATGCACCCTGGTATAAAAGTCTGCTGGACAGCAGGGAATTTCAGATTATTGAAACCTATCAGAGCAGGCACAGCAAGAGTCAGTCAATTCTTATGGCGAGGCGGTTTACGGATGTGAAGGGGAAACATACGGGGGTGCTGGCAGTAGTCTGCACGGATCAGATGTTTGACGCATTAGGAGAAAGCACGCTGCCCTGGGGGGAGAGCTTTTTGATGGATGCAGACGGGAAAACTATTCCCGCAAGCAGCGAGCCGGACAGGCGCGCTCCGGATGATATCCATCAGATTACGAAGAATAACAAAGGCATTATTTTTCGTAAGGATACCAATGATGCCTATATCTATGGCACGCTTGATATCAATGACTGGAAGATTGTATCGGAAGTATCCTTTGACAGCCAAAAACAGCTGTATACACAGAACATGGAATATTTGATACTTTTGATTATGGTCATCATTTTATTTGTCGTTATTCTGGGGTATTTGCTGGAGCGGATGTTTATCCGTCCGCTGGTGGAACTTTCAGGGAGCATGCATGAGACCCCGATTACAGATTTGACCTTTCATCATAATTATCAGGAAAGAAAAGATGAGATTGGATCACTATATCGGCATTATGATAAAATGATAAAGAAAATCAACTGCCTGATTGAAGATACTTATGTTGCGGAGATTAAATTTCTGAAGTCCAGACTGCGGAATCTGATGTCACAGATTAACGCTCATTTTATATTTAATACATTGGAGAATATCAACTGTCTGGCGAAAATTGAAAAGAATAACCAGATTGCAGTAATGTCAAAATCCCTGGGCGATATGCTCCGGTATAGCATCGAATATGAATCAGATGAGGAGACACTGGCAACGGAGATATCTCATATCTGTGAATATCTCAATATACAGGAGATCCGGTTTGGAAGCCCTATTCTGCTTAAGATAGAAAGTTCAGAGGAAATACTGCAAAGTCCTGTTTTGAAATTTATGCTGCAGCCGGTGATTGAAAACTCTATCGAACATGGGCTTGCGGGCGAGGAACCGCCGTGGATTATTGTAGTGCGGGCTTATCGGCAGGATGGGAAGACCATCATAGCCGTACAGGACAACGGAATAGGGATGGAGGAAGATACCTTACGGGAAGTCCGCAGGAGAATCTACCATCCCGAGCATTTGGCTGAGGATGCAAGATATGCCAGCATCGGCCTGTCTAACATTTATAAAAGAATACAGCTGCTGTATGGGGAAGAGTATGGACTGGAGATTGAGAATCTGGCGGGAAGCGGTGTGGAAGTAAAGGTCTGCCTGCCATTTCATGCAGGAGAAGAGGTGGAACAGTAATGGAATACCGCTATATAATTGTGGATGATGAAGTTTTAATCCGGAAGGGATTAATCAGTAAGATTGATGAAATCACATCATTGAAAGCTCTTTGTGTGGGAGAAGCAGCAAATGGGGTGGAAGGCCTTCGCGTCATAGGGGAAACAAATCCGGATATTATTATTACTGATATGAAAATGAAAAAAATGGACGGCGTAGAATTTCTGGAACGAATCAGTGAGCGATTTCCGGAAAAGCCGATCATTGTAATCAGCGGATATAAAGCTTTTGATTACATGAATAAAGCAATCGAAAAAAGAGTGATTGGATACGTACTTAAGCCTTTTTCCCCGGAAGAAATTGAAAAGCAGTTACAAAAGGCAATTGAACAGATTGAGAATCAGAAGAACTTTTTCATTTTACAGGAAAAAGCAAAATCACTGGATCAGCGGAAAATAAAGGACATTCTGCTCAGCGCCATTTTAGAACCATGGAATGAGGCACTGGAGGAAGAACTGCGTCAGAAGGGATGGGGACTGGATCATTATTACCTGCTAATATCTGTTTATACAAAGGACAGGAAGATTGCTGAAAATGCAGAACAAATATGCCGGTCTTATTTAAGCGATATCAGGCATGAATTTCTGCTGAATGGATTTGGAAGCAGCAATGGATTTCTGCTGCTTAGCTGCAGGGAAGAAAAACTGGTTTCCAAAATGGAAGTAAAAGCAGGGCATATAGCCGGTCATATCATGAAAGATGCTGCCGGAAAGATTTTTATCTGTATCGCAAAAGGGAGAAAAGGGTTTGGTGAGCTTCATAAGAATTATGTGAAAAATGAAAAGCTGGTCTGTAATATCAGACTGGAGGATCAGAAAAGGCTGTTTTATGAAAATGAAGAAGAGCGGGACGAGGTATACAATCAGGAGTATATCAAAGATGTCTTTTTGAAAATCAAATACCATCAGGAACAGGCAAGAGAGATCATGGAGGCATATTTTGATCAAATGGATACGAAAAGATACTCCCTGAAAGCGATTGGAAATGCGTGTGAAAGCATTGTTTCAATGGTAAACCAGTATGCGGTGGGAGTGGGTGTGGATACTGATGATATCATGAGTGTATTTTATAAACGATATCTTTACTGCGATGACCTGGGTAAGATGAAAAATGAAATATCAGGTTATATTACGCTGATCATAAATTCTATTCAATTGAAAAGCCCGGATCAGAATCAGCTGTTTCATTCCGTTCAGGCTTATATCCAAAGAAATTATCACCGTAAACTGACCCTTCAGATGATTTCTTCTGAATTTTTTGTAACACCAGCGTATTGCAGCAG
>NZ_JNGB01000057.1:0-22105 GCF_001029355.1 Robinsoniella sp. RHS | reverse complement strand
TCCTTTTAAATCCTGCTTATACATCACTTCACCGTCCATATCTGCACAGACAAACCAAAGACCTTTTTCCTTTAACTCTTCTATTGTTTTCGCAAGATTTGTGACTTTGGCTACCGGTGTATAGTTAATAGCTCCAGCAGAAGTCTTAGCAACAGTTGCCGTAAGGCCTACTGCACGGCGTTTCGGAATGATAATGCCATGAGCCCCTGCCAGATTAGCTGTACGTATAATAGCTCCCAGGTTATGTGGATCTTCAATATTATCCAGCAATATAAGAAATGGAGGTTCGCCCTTTTCTTCTGCAATCTTCAAAATATCTTCCACTTCAGCATATTCATAAGCTGCTGCATAGGCAATAACCCCCTGGTGCTTGCCGGTTTCTGAGATCTGATCAAGCCTTTCCTTATCCACATAGTTAATAATGGTATCATGCTTTTTTGCTTCTCTTACGATGGTACGAACCGGACCATCCTGACAGCCATCCAGAACAAACAGCTTGTCAATCGGCTTTCCGGCACGAAATGCCTCTATTACAGCATTTCTGCCTTCTATTGTCAATTCCTCATATCTCATTGGTATTCTCCTTTACGGCTGCCTCTGTCATATCATCTTCTGCAATAGCATCAGCTGCCTTATCCACATTTATTTTATTTCGGACATTACTATCCACATTTTCCAGACTCCTAATACCCTCTTTTACCAGATCAATCATACGATGCATCTGGTTTTCCAAATACAGATATCCCATTAGTGCCTCGAATCCTGTTGCTTTTCTATAATCGAGCATTGTAGCATTTTTTGCCATCGTATAAGATTTGGCATTACGACCTCTTTTGTAAATCTGCTTTTCCTCATCTGTCAAAAGAGGCATAATCTTCTCTATCATTTCAGCCTGGGCAGATGCCTTCACAAGTGCACTTGCGTTCTTGTGAAGTTTATTTGCGGGACAATTCCCCTGGCAGACCACCAGCGTGCGGATTACCAGGTCATATATACTGTCTCCGATATATGCCAGTGTCAGCGGAGAATACGTCTTCATATCCAGATCATCCAGCCTAAACTGCTCTTTTAAATAATCAGAGAATGAATCTACGCCTTTTTCCATTTTACACCCTCTCTGGTATCTTCCAGAACAATGCCTTTTGCAAGCAGAGCATCACGGATTTCATCTGCTTTTTTGAAATCCTTTGCTTTTCTAGCCGCCTGGCGGTCTTCGATCATTTTTTCAATGTCCTCTGCCAGAATTTCTTCTTTTTTATCAACTATGATTCCCAGTACATCGCATAAGTTTACCATTTTATCCAAAACTGTCTGAATAAATGATTTTGAATTTTCTCCGGAAATATTTGTATTTACATACTTCACCATTTCGAAAATCGCAGAGATTGCATCTGCAGTATTGAAATCATCATCCATAGCTTCATCAAACTTAGTTTCAAATGCAGCCGCCTGGGTCAGGCTCTCTTTTTCTTCCAGTGACAATTCTTTATCCTCTGCATTTCCAACCAGAAATTTCAGGTTATCCACGGCAGTTATAATACGTTCCAGGCTTGTTTTGGAAGCTTCCATAAGGTCTGCACTGAAGTTGAGCGGACTTCTGTAGTGGGCACTGAGCATAAAGAAACGCAGTACCTGTAAGTCATACTTTTCGCCAATTTCACGCACTGTAAAGAAATTCCCAAGAGACTTGGACATTTTGCGGTTGTCAATATTTAAAAAGGCATTGTGCAGCCAGTATTTTGCAAAGTCTTTTCCATTGCAGCATTCACTTTGTGCAATTTCATTTTCATGGTGAGGGAATACCAGATCCTCTCCGCCTGCATGAATATCAATCTCTTCGCCCAGATATTTTTTAGACATCACCGAACACTCAATATGCCATCCCGGACGTCCTGCACTCCACGGAGATTCCCATGCCGGCTCTCCTTCTTTTTTTGGTTTCCAGAGTACAAAATCCAGCGGATCTTCCTTCTGGTCTTCTCCGGATACTAACAGGGAACGGTTTCCAGCACGTAAGTCATCCAGGTTCTTATGAGAAAGCTTACCATATTCATCAAACTTTCTGGTTCTGAAATAAACGGTTCCATTCACGTCATAAGCAAACCCTTTTTCAATCAGGGTGGAGATCATTTCAATCATTCCGCCGATTTCCATTGTAGCAAGGGGATGAGTTGTAGCCGGCAATACATTCATAGCAGCCATATCTTTTTTACATTCTGCAATATAGCGCTCCGATATCTCCTGGGCTGACACTCCTTCTTCGATTGCTTTCGCAATGATCTTATCATCTACATCCGTGAAGTTGGATACATAATTTACTTCATATCCCTTATGTTCCATATAACGTCTGACCGTATCAAAAACAATCATCGGCCTGGCATTTCCAATGTGAATAAAATTATATACGGTTGGTCCGCAGACATACATGCTTACCTTACCCGGTACCAAAGGCACAAATTCTTCTTTTTTCTTTGTTAAAGTATTGTATACTTTCATATTCTATTCTCTCCGTTCTATAAAATCTGATGTCTGTTCAGTCATAGGATTTATCTCTAATACCCAATGCCATTAGTCTATGCAAAAATCTTCCATTTGTCAATATCCCCGCAGCCTTTTCCGCTAAACTATTTCATCCAGAAATATTTTATTAAATAACTCTATCTTAGAAAGCGGCAGGCGATCCTCTTCTATCAAACCTTTAGCACCAAAAAATAATTTCGTCAGTGCTCCAACAGACAGGACCGCATCCACATCTTCCGCTCTGCAGTCTGTGATACGGCATGCACATCCTCCATTCTCACTCAAATCGAACCGGAAGATTCCATTATTGCCAGGAAGCATCCGGTCTTCTACCTTTATGGTAAAAGATACCGGTTCCCTGCTTCTCAGGCTGGAAGCAAAAGATTCCAGATGGACAATCCTTGCCATGATCAATGATGCAGTTTTGACAGCATTAGAATAGAGCCCTTCACGAAAAGCAGTAACTGTTATGGATTCATCCCGGGCATTATCAAATACACCCTTTTCATTATAATAGGAAAAAAGGGCTGGAATTACTTCTTTTTCATACTCAGCCGTACAAATCAGCTCCCGTATCTGCGGAGTTTCTTCCAATGCACTAAAGCAATAACCAACCGGTTTTCCTTCTGCCAAAAAAATAAGAATCCCGCCACGTTCACTTTCCTGCTCCTTAAGCAGACGGTTCATATATGCCGCTGTCCGGACCGTATATACTTGATAACGCTCTCTTAATAATTTTTCAGAAAGATCAGCCAGCTGGCAAAGATCCTCCTTTTCTGCCTCCTGTACCTGAATCTCAATCTCCATATGCCCCGGGGAACTATCCTCTTTACGGACAATCACGCTTTTCTGTTCATATATCGTTTCAAAATCAAAGGGTTTGTAAATCGCCTCTGCTGCAGGCATTAAGAACATAAATGCCTCATTTCTCTCATATCCGTCGCTCAATGCCCTTTGCAAAATGCTCTTCATCAGCCCCTGGTGTCTGGATTCCGGTCTGGTAGCAACCGCCACTATATAATGGGTGTCCACAGTTGTTTCACCAAGATGCACGGCATAGGGATTAAATTGTGCCATAGAAAGCAATCTCCAATCATCATCCACAATTCCGTAAATCAGATTATCCCTGGTACAGTATTCATAATAATAATCCAGAAATTCCTTTGTATCATCCGGGAAAATTTCTTCCCACAGCTTTCTGGTCTTGCCATAATCCTTATCCTCTAACCGGTAAACATCCCGTGAACTCATAATTGCGTTTCCTCCTGCACTATTTACAACAGCCGCCACAGCCCTGACACGCCCCGCCTGCCATTCTGTCATCTGCTGCCAGATCAAACATGGGAATCAACAGGCATACTGCCTGGGAACTAATCCCCTCTCCCGCTCCTGTAAATCCCAGTCCTTCTTCTGTTGTGGCTTTCACATTCACCTGATTCTCTTCTAATCCTAAAGCATCTGCAATATTTTTTACCATCTGAGGCATATAGGGCAGAAGCTTTGGTCTCTGTGCTATAATCGTAGCATCAATATTTTCGATCATATAGTTATTTTCTTCCAGAAGTTCTGACACATGCTTTAATAATGTAATACTGGATATTCCTTTATACGCTGGATCTGTGTCCGGAAAATGCTTTCCAATATCACCAAGTGCCGCTGCACCTAACAAGGCATCCATGATGGCATGTACCACGACATCTGCGTCTGAATGTCCCAACAGCCCTTTTTCATAAGGTATCAAAACACCGCCCAGAATCAAATCCCTGTCCGGCGTTAACTTGTGTACATCATATCCCATTCCAACTCTCATATCAACCTCCATTTTATTGGCTTGTAAAAAAAATTATGCGATTAACCTTTGCTGAGAATTCAGCTTAGACCAGTTAAGTTATCTTAAATCTTACCTATATTCATACCCGCCTGAATAGACTTTCATACAGACGGATTTTGCGAGTTACAGAATCATTATAAGTCATGAATAAGAGAAATGTCAAAGGCATATCTATATATTGAGAATTTTCATTTCTTTAGAAACGAAAAAACTCCCCGATCCAAGGACCAGGGAGCCTTCTATGTTTAAATTATTGAGCTGCTTCAGTTGTAGCTGCTTCTGTTGTAGCTGCTTCTGTTGTTGTAGCCTCTGTTGTAGCTGCTTCTGTTGTAGCTGCTTCTGTTGTTGTTGCTTCAGTTGTTACAGCTGTTGTAGCTGCTTCTGTTGTTGTAGCTTCTGTTGTTCCTTTATCAGAACTTCCACAACCTACTGCTAATGCTCCTGCTAATGCCATAACTGCCATTAAACCTAATACTTTTTTCTTCATAGTTATATCCTCCTCATATTGACGAGATGCATTTGCACCTCTGTTTCGTTACAGGGGGTATCTTACCACATCCAAAATTAGAATTCCTGCTATTTTTATTAAATAAAAGTGAAAGTTTTCTGACGTTTCTTAATTCTTCTTAAGAATTGTGTCATAATTTGACACAAAAAAAGCATAACGAAATATCATTATGCTTGTGTAGCGGAAGGGAGATTTGAACTCTCGACACCACGGGTATGAACCGTGTGCTCTAGCCAACTGAGCTATTCCGCCATATTTAATTAAAAGACATGGGACCTACAGGGCTCGAACCTGTGACCCTCTGCTTGTAAGGCAGATGCTCTCCCAGCTGAGCTAAGATCCCATGGTCAGCGGCCTGATTACCAAACCGCTTAGTCATTATACTATTAAATCCTTGAAAATGTCAAGCACTTTTTTTGATTAAATTCTACTTTTTCTCCGTCAGGACCAACTACCGTAAAAAACTTGACTCCAAACTCGAAAAACGGAAGTTCTTTTACCAGATAATCCAGGCTGTGAAGCCCGATCTTCTTCGCTTCATAAAAAGCTTCATCAATATCATATACATCCAGGGCAATGTGATCAATATGGCCTGCTCCTCTGGTTTTTAATTCTTCCAGACCTGCTCCTGCCATCTGTATTAATTCCAGAGTAAAACCTTTGAGATAAACAAATGCAATCTCTATTCTTCCATCCGGTGTATCCAAGTACCCTTCTCCCGTCTTACGGAATCCAAGCTTTTCATAGAATACAATGGAATCCTTCAGGCTTCTTACTTTAACTGCAAGATGTGCCCATCCCTGTAATCCGGATTTACAGCCATATTCCGCACTGTTATCGTGGCAGAATTCCACAACTTCGTGATTCGGTCCGACAAAATTTGCCCCTCTCACACCCTTCGTGCCAAGATGCTCATAACAGGTAATCCCGTTACTGGTAGATGCATGATATTTCAATCCTTTTTTTAAAGCCAGTTCCACACATTTTTCTAAATCCGGTGTATCAATTGCATAATGGTCTAAAATGCCGTCTTTTCTTTTAGCCACTTCAGCCAATTCGCTGCCGGAAGGCTGAAATAACTCCAAAACCAGATCACCCAGCTGCAGAAAAGCGACATCAATTTTATAGGGATTCATTACTATTTTTTCATGAAATTTTTTAAATCCCAGATTCTCTTCATACCAGGCAACAGCCTCTTTTAAATTTACTACCGGTATCCCCAGATGCTGAACTCCGGTTATATTCTCACTCAAGTTCATAGCCTGTCCTCCTTGCCATTTTCTTACTTTATTGTAGCACAACTATCGGCAATGAGAAACCTTAATTTTTCTTTAATTTTTCCAAAATAGCATTATAGTAATTCCTTTTTTTCGTTATTATATATATAGGAATTAAATCTGCCTGTATTCCCTTCGGTGATAGCCTTTGAATTTATACAAGGCTGTTTCCTGATCTGCATCCAGATAATTCATCCAAACTTCTGTATCAATAATTCCGGTTTTATATCTGCCAATGTAGTCATTGTAACTGCACCACCAGTAATCTCCCAGATTTTTTACAGTATGACAGACAACCGGAATCAAATGTATCTTACCACAATATTTAAATACATTCACCCAGCCTTCGATTTCCTCGCTTTCATAATATCCGCAGATCCGCTTCTGAAGCCGGTGATCTGCATTTTGATTATAATAACGGGAAAACTCTCTGGTTACTTCTTTCAGCACTTTTGTATTCACCCTGCTATTGTGCGTACTGATCACCATATGTACTTCTGTATCAGTGATACAATATGCAAAAATCCGGAATTCTATTTTTCGCCGGACTAAGGCGACAATATCCAGAAACTTTTTCTTGTCAATTTCATCTGCAAATACATTTTTTTGATTTTTCCATTTTAGATTTGAATAATAGACGTGCGTATCCCTCACTATACGTGGCATTAGATTGCCCTCCTTCATATCAGCAAATTTTCATATACTCCATTTCTCACTTTTACTGCCCCTCTTAGTCCTATGATGGTGCAGTGACAATATATCCCATTTTTCGACAAATTGCAATATGTTTTAATTTTTTGCAATAAGTTGTGTCAATTATTGCTTTTTCTTATTCCACAAGAAACATTCTGAATCTCAAGTGCCACGTTTCGTTGCTGTTTTATACAGGATTCGACAAGGTAATCTGGGTCGTTTGGGCATAAAAAAACAGGCATCCCGCGAAAAAGCGGAATACCTGCCTCTATTTTTTATTTAAAATAAGCTACACCGGATTCAAAGATTTTCAGATCCTGTTCTCCGTAAATATTAATTGCCACAGAAGCATCACGTCTTTCTGAATGTGCCATTTTACCAAATACACGGCCATCCGGGCTTGTAATACCTTCGATGCAGCAATAAGAACCATTTACGTTCCATTCGCCATCTGCGCTCAGTTCTCCGTCAGCATTTACATACTGAGTGGCTACCTGTCCATTGGCAAAAAGTTTCTGCAGCCATTCTTCATTTGCTACAAATCTTCCTTCCCCGTGAGAAGCCGGGTTTACATAGGTCTTTCCAAGTTCCGCCTGTGCAAGCCAGGGAGATTTATCGGAAACTACTTTTGTATATACCATTTTGGAAATATGGCGTCCAATGGTATTGAAAGTCAATGTCGGCGAATCGGCAGTCTGTCCTGTAATTTCTCCGTTTGGTACCAGCCCCAGTTTAATCAGAGCCTGGAATCCGTTACAGATACCAAGTGCCAGACCGTCTCTCTCATTTAATAATTTCATAACTGCTTCTTTGATTTTCGCATTCTGGAATGCGGTAGCAAAGAATTTTGCAGATCCGTCCGGTTCATCACCTGCAGAGAATCCACCCGGGAACATAATCATTTGGGAGCTGTTAATTGCTTTTTCAAAGATATCAACAGAATCACGAATATCAGCAGCACTTAAGTTTTTGAAGACTTTTACAATGACGTCTGCTCCGGCACGTTCAAATGCCTTCGTGCTGTCATATTCACAGTTGGTTCCTGGGAATACAGGTATAAATACCGTTGGTTTCGCCACTTTATTTTTACATGTATAGACATTTTTCCCATGAAACAGACCATTTTCGATCACTGCATCTTCAACTGCGGATGTTACACTTATCGTAGAAGGAACATCTGATTCTTCAGAATCCGGTACAGACTTAAATACTTTTTCCAATGTTCCGGTCCAGCTTTCCAAAGCTTCCTCCAAAGTGATCCTGGTATCTGCATATTCAAATACCGGAGTATCCAGTACTTCACCGATTACCGTATAGGAAATGGAAAGTTCTCCTACTTTACCATCCGGTACTTCTGCCACAATATTACCAAATCCTGCTGCAAACAGATCTCTCTTGTCTACATTATGCTCTATTCTTACTCCCATATGGTTTCCAAATGCCATTTTACTTACTGCTGCAGCCAGTCCTTTGGCATCCAGTGTATATGCGGAAATAATCTTTCCAGCTTTTACATCTTCAAAGAACCTGCCATACTGATCCATGATCTGTGTATAATCAGGCAGATCATATTGATCTGTCTCTATCTTTAACAATACCAGCTTACTTCCGGCTCTTTTAAGTTCCGGTGTGATTATGTGTTTGTCACTGGCAACGTCTACTGCAAAAGATACTAAGGTAGGCGGTACGTCAATTTCATTAAAGGAACCGGACATACTGTCTTTTCCGCCGATGGATGGAAGTCCAAATCCAAGCTGTGCGCTGTATGCACCTAAAAGTGCTGCAAACGGCTGGCTCCAACGGGAAGGATCTTCTGTCATACGTCTGAAATATTCCTGGAATGTAAAACGGATTTTGCTGTAATCCCCGCCTGCTGCCACTATTTTTGCAACAGATTCCAGAACTGCATATACGGCACCGTGATATGGACTCCAGCTTGATAAGTACGGATCAAATCCATAGCTCATCATGGTTACGGTATCTGTCTTTCCTTTTAATACCGGAAGCTTCGCTACCATAGCCTGGGTTTCTGTCAGCTGATATTTTCCTCCAAATGGCATAAATACAGAGCCTGCTCCGATGGAACCGTCGAACATTTCAACAAGTCCCTTCTGGGAACACGTATTTAAATCTTTCAGCGTATCCAGCCATTTTTCCCTGACATCCCCTACTTCTTCTCTTACAAAGAATTTATCCTGCTCGGATGGGATATCTACCGAAACACTGGTTTCCTGATGAGCACCGTTGGTATCTAAGAATGCTCTGGAAATATTAACGATCTCTTTTTCTCTCCAGATCATAACCAGTCTCTTCGCTTCCGTTACGACTGCCACTTCGATTGCTTCCAGGTTTTCTTCAACTGCATAAGCCAGGAACTGCTCTGCATCTTTTGGATCCACTACAACTGCCATTCTCTCCTGTGACTCTGAAATCGCAATTTCTGTTCCGTCCAGACCTGCATATTTTTTCGGGACTTTATCCAGGTAAATATGAAGTCCATCCGCTAATTCTCCGATTGCAACGGATACTCCGCCTGCACCAAAGTCATTACATTTTTTAATTAACTTACTTACTTCTCCACGGCGGAACAGACGCTGGATTTTACGTTCCGTTGGCGGATTTCCTTTTTGTACCTCTGCACCGCAGGTTTCAATGGATTCCTCCGTATGTACCTTGGATGATCCGGTTGCACCGCCGCAGCCGTCACGTCCGGTACGTCCGCCCAGCAGGATAATAATATCGCCCGGATCAGATGTCTCACGGATAACGGCTTTTCTTGGAGCTGCCCCCAGGACTGCACCGATTTCCATTCTCTTAGCAACGTAATTCGGATGATAAACTTCTTTTACCAGTCCCGTTGCAAGTCCGATCTGATTCCCATAGGAACTGTAGCCGTGTGCTGCGCTTCTTACAATCTTCTTCTGGGACAGTTTTCCCTTTAAAGTCTCTTTAACAGACACCGTAGGATCAGCCGCTCCTGTTACACGCATTGCCTGATACACATAAGTACGTCCGGAGAGAGGATCACGGATCGCTCCGCCAAGGCAGGTTGCCGCTCCGCCAAATGGTTCGATTTCAGTCGGATGGTTATGTGTTTCATTTTTAAAGTTGATCAGCCATTCTTCTGTCACACCGTCGATTTCTACCGGCACAACAATACTGCAGGCATTGATTTCATCTGATTCTTCCTGATCCTCCAGTTTTCCTTCTTTTTTCAGCTTGCGCATCGCCATCAGAGCAAGATCCATCAGGCAGACAAATTTATCGTCTCTTCCTTTAAAGATTTCTTCTCTATCCTTTAAATACTGCTGATAAGTTCCAACGATCGGATCTTTATAATAACCTTCTCCAAATACTACATCTTTTAATTCCGTTGAGAAAGTAGTATGGCGGCAGTGATCGGACCAGTATGTATCCAGTACACGGATCTCTGTCATGGAAGGATCTCTTTTTTCTTCACCCTTGAAATAATTCTGGATATGTTTGAAATCCTTAAATGTCATAGCCAGATTTAAAGAACCATAAAGCTCTTCTAACTTTTCTTCGTCCATTATGGTGAATCCGTCAAATATTTTCACATCTGCAGGCTCATCAAACTTCGTTACCAGAGTCTGTGGCTTTACCATGTCAGTTTCTCTGGAATCTACAGGATTGATACAATAGGATTTGATTGCTTCGAATTCTTCCTCGTTAATGCTTCCTTCCAATACGTAGGTAGTAGCTGAACGGATAATCGGTTCTTCATCCTCATTCAGGAACTTTACACACTGTACTGCGGAATCTGCCCTCTGGTCAAATTGTCCCGGAAGGAATTCTACCGAAAACACTTTTGCCCCATCTGCTATATCAAAACTCTCTTCATATAAGGTATCTACCGGCGGTTCGGAAAATACCGTATTGCAGGCAGCTTTATAAACTTCGTCGGAGATATTCTCCACATCATAACGAATCAATACACGAACACCTGTTAATGAACTGATTCCTAAATAACTGTGAATCTCATGTCTTAATTCTTTTGCCTGCACTGCATATGCCGGCTTCTTCTCCACGTACACTCTTCTAACGTTGCTCATAGGTTCCTCCATGCTTTTGTGATTATTTCTTAGGTTTAACTTCTTTTTTATTCTACCACCTGGTGGTAGTTATGGCAAGGAGGGTTTTTCGTTAAAATTTACGGGGCATTTCTTTCCTGCCAAAACGCCTCCAGCTTCCCCTCCAGATTATCCAGTCGGCAAGTCTCATAGTTATCCCACTCCCTTGGGAACAGATACTGGTACTGCCTCTGCATAAACCGTTCATCTAACAGCATGATCACCCCCTGGTCATCATCTGTCCTGATTACCCTGCCCGCTGACTGCAATACTTTATTCATTCCCGGATACAGATATGCATAAGAAAATCCATCCATATTCCGTTTATCATAATAATTTTTCAGGATTTCCCGTTCATTGCAAATCTGCGGTAATCCGGTACCAATGATCAGTGCTCCAATCAAACGGTCTCTTTTCAGATCAATCCCTTCGGAAAAGATCCCGCCCATTACGCAAAACCCTACCAGACTGTTCTTCTGCTCACGCTCAAATTCCTGCAGAAATTCTTCCCGTTCCTCTTCTTTCATATTGCTGCTCTGGCATATGCAAATCACATCTTCTCCCATCTCTTCCCGAAAGATTTCCTCTACTTCTGTCATCAGCTTATAGGACGGAAAGAACACCAGATAGTTCCCTTTCTGTCCCTCTATGGTTTTTTTAATATACCATGCCATTTTCTGATATTCGCCAAAACTTCTTCTGGTATATTTACTGCTGATATCCGTACCGATTAATACCTTTTTTTTACCGGGATCGAAGGATGATTCTGCATAGATTGTATAGTCGTCTTCTGCTTCACTTAACAGCTCCATATAATATTTTACGGGAAGCAGCGTTGCCGAAAAGTATATGGTACTATTTCCTTTATCCAGACATTCCTGGATATTTTTTGACGTATCTATACAAAAAAGTTTTACCTTGAAGCGTCCATCCTCTTCCATTTCTGAATATATGACATAATTTTCATCCAACCGCTCATGGGTATCCAAAAATGCCCTTGCTTCAAAATAAAGATTTGTAATGATTTCTTTTACACTGGGTTGTTCCGATTCCTCCAGGAATTTTTCAATTTCAGCACACAAATTCATTAATGCAATGACAAGAGGACCTACATTTTCTAAAACTTCATAATTCTGGCACTCCCTTTTCATTTCCAGCATAATCTTATTACATTTTTCCAATTGGCGTTCCAGTTTCCTGCTGTATGGCTTAACGGCTCTTTTAACCTCCAAAAGCTCTTCTTTATACAGGCTTGCACTGAACATCTGCCTACCACGTTCCACCAGGTTGTGGGCCTCATCTATCAGAAACAGATAATCTCCCTGCATCCCCTCCCCAAAAAAGCGCTTCAGACTGGCTCTGGGATCGAATACATAATTATAATCGCAGATAATGGCATCTACCCATACGGATAAATCCAATGATAATTCAAAGGGACATACCATCCATTTTTCTGCCTGCTCCAATATATCCTCCCGAAAAAACCGGCTTTTTTCATTCAGAAGTTCATAGACGGCATCGTTGATCCTGTCATAGTGGCCCTTTGCATAGGGGCAGTCCTGAGGATTACAAAGAGTCTCTTCACAAGGGCATATTTTCTCTTTTGCCGTTAAGATAATCACTTTGTACTGAAGTCCCTGCTCTTTTAAAAGTTCAAAGGCTTCTGCCGCTACTGTTCTGGTAATGGTTTTTGCAGTCAGATAAAATATCTTATCTCCTAATCCTTCCCCCACCGCCTTCACTGCAGGGAATACCGTTGAAATCGTCTTGCCAACCCCGGTCGAAGCCTGAATAAATAATTTCTTTTTTCTTTGGATCGTGCGGTAAACAGCACCAGCCAATCCTTTTTGCCCATCTCTGTATTCAAAGGGAAATGCGATCTCCCTGATAGAATCTGTCCGTGTCTGTCTCCATTCCTTTTGAAAAACCGCCCATTTCTGATACTCCTCCACCAGTTTTTGAAACCACTCCTGCAGATCTTCAAATCTGTATTCCTGGTAAAACCGCTTTATCACCTCTGTATCCAGATTACAATAGGTCATCTGTACTCCTATATTTTCCAGCTTCTCTTCATTGGCATAAATATAGGCATAACACATTGCCTGTGCCAGATGAACCCCCACCGGTTCATTCAAAAACTCCAGATCCCGGTAAACACCTTTGATCTCATCAATCATGACCCCTGATTCATCTACCTGTATTCCGTCTGCCCTTCCCTCAATACTGATTGCAAAATTTTCAAACTCCACCAAATGTTTCAGCGGCACCTCTGCCTTATATGCCGCCCCCATCTGACCCTGGATTTTCCGGTGCAGCTTACTGCCAAGCTGCATAGCTTCTTTGTCCGCCATCGCCCCTCTTCGATTATCTATATCACCGCTGCGCAAAATGAATTCTACCAGATTACGCACTGAAATCCGTATTACATCCAATTCCCTGTCTCCTCTTCCAACCGATTCCTGAAAATCGTTCTTAAAACAGTACTAACAATAGTATGTTCGTATATGGTTCTCATTATAGCACAAAAAGCGCATAACCTCTATCCAAGATTATGCGCTTGCTTTTCCATATGATGTGAAACGGCTTTTCGGGGTAAATCCCCCCGAAGTGGGGCGTGCAGATGGCGGAAATGAATATTCAAACCCGCTCTAAGATGCGCAATACTTACTTAATACATTCTCGAACTGCATATCTTCTCCGCCGTATTTTACAGTAAGTACACGTGTCAGGTCTAAGCTTAGCACGCCTAATATAGATTTGGCGTCAATGACAACTCTGTTATAGAATACATCGATATCAAAATCACATTTACCTGCAGTTGATACAAATTCCTTTACTTCATTGATTTCGGAAAGCTTAATTTTCCTTTCTGACATACTTTTCACCTCACTTAACCATGTTTGACTAATTTATTTGTTGCCATATTATGTCATGTCAAAAAGAATTTGTCAACACTGCATTTTTGTGATCTTTTTATGGTATCGATTTCGCTCCGTCATTTTATCCAATTATATTAGAAAAGAATTTTTCAATCTATGAATTATAACTATTCTATTTCGTTTCCAACTCTGATGATTACCTACAACACCAGCAAATTATCTATGAATTTCTTCCAAAATTTTACATATTAAAATTAGAATTCCAGCATGTATTTTCTTCGCTTTAATGGTACAAGTTTACGTTGCAGCTGCTGATTCTGACGTTCTTTGATACCAATACTGTTACAGAATCCTTTCCAAAGCTTTTGAAACTCCAGCTCCCTTTCCGATGCCCGGTATAAATCCTCCGGGTCGTTCACTTCGCCGGCAACCACTACCCACTCTTTTCCAATCTCATGCACCATAAGCATCTGATTAGTTTTATCAAATAACAAAAAATTTTCATTGGGAAAACGATTGGCAAAATGATCTCCGATTATAGGAATAATTTTATTTTCAGGCTCGATTACAGAACTGAGTATTTTATTTTGAAGTTCCTTAAACCGTATAAACCCCAGATAGTGATGTGCTTCATTCCCCACGCTTCGGGATAACTCAAATACTTTACATACATGAGGGTTTCCCAGGTTCTGTATCACCGGTCCCCGGTAATTACCGCTAAGCCCCAGCACAATCATGCGGTAAATTGCATCTGCTTTGTCATTCTCTTTGGACAGGGTGGCCTGATAAAGCGCCTCATAATCTTCTTCCACCATCTTTTCCCGTATTGTTCTGGCTACCTTAAATGCTTTCTCATGATCCACCGGAACATCCACATACCTTGCAAAAAGTTCATAATTAACATCCGTTCCTGTCTGCAGTGCCACATTGCCGTGCCCCAGCCTGCTGGCCCAAGCATCGTACACTCCGGTAAAGATACCATCCGTACTGTCTTCACATCTGAATATTGTCTTCTCCATATGCTTACCTCCTGATTTCTATAGAGCGTTCTTAAATTACTTATGCCTGAACAATCAGCTTTTGTGCATAAGCATTCATATTTGCATCTACGTTATAATCATCAAACAGGCTCAGCTGGCGATATCCGTTTGCTTCAAAGGGAAGCTTTTCTCCCACGCTTAACAGATTGCGCAGAATATAATCTTCATCAATTTTAACAGGATACATCATTCTTCCCTGGCAGGTAATAAAATACAATGCTCTTTTGAGTACTACTCCCATCTTCTTTAAATCCTCAAACTTCAGATTACCAAATCTTCTTGCCTGCACTATTCTTCTTGCCGACTTTGTTCCTATTCCGGGTACCCGTAGTAATGTAAAATAATCTGCCCGGTTAATTTCAATTGGAAAATTCTCCAGATGCCCCAATGCCCAGTCACATTTCGGATCAATCAGCACGTTAAAATTCGGCCGTTTTTCTGATAGCAGTTCTCCCGCCTGAAATCCGTAAAAACGCAGCAGCCAGTCAGCCTGATACAGCCGGTGTTCCCGTAAAAGGGGCGGTCCCCCCGGCAGCATGGGCAGATTTGAGTCTTCATTCACATGCACAAATGCAGAATAAAACACACGCTTTAAGTCAAACTTCTGATACAGGGACTCTGCTACTGAGATGATCTCATAGTCATTCTCCGGCGTCGCTCCGATAATCATCTGGGTACTCTGTCCTGCCGGCACAAATTTTGGTGCACTTCGATATACCGCCACGTCATATCGGTTCTCTTCCCGTCTGCTCTGAATCTGCCGCATAGGTGCCAGAATTGTTTTGCGTGACTTATGAGGCGCCAGCTTCTTCAGACCTTCAGACGTGGGGAGTTCCAGATTGATACTCATTCTGTCTGCCAGAAACCCGGTCTTATCTATTAAATCCTGGGAGGACCCCGGAATTGCTTTCACATGGATATATCCCTGAAAATGATATTCATTGCGCAGCTTATACAAAGTCTGATAAAGAAGCTCCATAGTATAATTTGGATTATGCAGTACCCCGGAACTTAAGAATAACCCTTCTATGTAATTTCTTCGGTAAAATTCCATTGTCAGCTCACATACTTCTTCTGGTGTAAAGGAAGTACGCACTACATCATTGGAAGCTCGGTTGATGCAGTACTTACAGTCAAATATGCATTCATTTGTAAATAAAATCTTTAACAGCGATATACATCTGCCGTCTGCTGAAAAACTATGGCAGATTCCCGGGGCTATACAATTGCCGATTCCTTTTCCATTTCCCTTGCGGTCAACACCACTGGAAGTACAGGCCACATCATATTTCGCCGCATCCGATAAAATCTGTAATTTGTCATATACACTCATCGATTCCTGAATCTTCATATAAAATCACACCCCGAACATTTGTTTGTATCTATTGTAGCACACGTTTGTCCGGGATGCAAGTTTTTTTCGAACATATATTCGTTTTTTATTTGTTGATGAACCCTTAGAAAAAGCAAAAATATCTTCCCGTTATCTGCTTATAGACAAGATACTCTTCGCCAAACACAATCTCAAGATATTTTTCTTCCTGTAAGATCTGAAGATGAAGCACCAGAATCGTACATACCGTCACGGCCAAAAGTACAGGATTAAAAAATGCGGTTAAGATTCCAAGATACATCAGATCAAATCCTAAGAATGCAGGATTCCTGCTATATTTATAGATGCCTTCTGTTATCATACTGGTATCTTCCTGATCCGGTATCCCTGCACGCCAGCTGTCTCTCATAGTCCACATAGCAATGATAAAGATTACTACTCCTGCTGCTGCCGCAATAATGCCTGCAATCCGGATGAATTCATTAAAATACCAGTGTGTTCCTTTTAATATACTGCCCAGTTCAAAAAAAACAATAAGTACCGTCAACACACCCAATACTCTTTCCACCAAAAGCGTAACAAAGTCTTTTTTGCCTTTTCCCATCTGATTTGTCTTTATTCCCTTTTTTCTCTGAAATAGCATTTTTGAAAAGTATGCCCCATAAAAGCATATTAGAATAATAACTCCACTTATTTGCATAATACTCATTCTCATCCATACTCCTCCTCTTTCTATAACATATGTTCATCTGTTCATATATGATAACATATATTTCCATAAATGCAAAGTATTTTCTGAATTTATTATTTCATTTCAGGTGGTTTTTATTCCAAAATTTTCAATATCTGCAAATGGTATGTAGTTTACCCTCTGATATGCAAAACATGCAGTGCTGAAAAAGCCACTGCATGTAATATCATAACTATTTAATTTTCCGCAATGCTTCTGCAGCATCACTGATATACTCATTTTCGGCCTCTTCAAAACATCCTTCATCCGCCATTCTTGCGAATTCCGGATCGATCGGCATTTTGCCTAACAGTTCTACGTCCAGCTCTTTTGCAATGTCTTCAATATGGCTTTCTCCAAAGATCTTAATCTCTTTGCCGCAATCCGGACATTTTAAATAGCTGTAGTTTTCAACGATTCCAAGCACCCGGATGTTCATGCTCTTCGCCATACTGTATGCTTTCTTTACGATCATACGTACTAAATCCTGCGGGGAAGATACAATCACAATTCCATCTACCGGAAGTGACTGGAATACCGTAAGGGGGACATCACCTGTTCCCGGAGGCATATCCACAAGCAGATAATCCAGTTCTCCCCAGATTACGTCCGTCCAGAACTGTTTTACCATATTAGAAATTACCGGACCTCTCCAGATTACCGGAGCTTCCTCGTCCGGAAGCAGAAGGTTTACAGACATAACTTTAATATCATTTTGAGCGAGCATCGGATAAATTCCCTGATCGTCGCCCTGTGCAGGACCGTGGAGTCCATACATTTTAGGAATAGACGGACCGGTAATATCCGCATCCAGAATTCCTACCCGGTACCCCTGAGCGGTCAGCTTATTTGCAAGAGATGCGGTAACCATAGATTTACCAACTCCACCCTTACCGCTGACGATTCCGATTACATGTTTGATCTCCGTATAGATATTAGGTTCCACAAGAAAACTTTTCGGATTCTTGCTTGGACACCCTTCGCAACTTTCTTTGGTACAGCTTGAATTGCTGCATTCTTTTTCTGACATGATTTTTCCTCCTTAAAACTTATTATCTTTTTATATCCATCATTTCTGATTTTTTGATTTTTGAATTTTCTCTCCTACAGACTCAATGTACTTAGCTTCCGGGACAGCTTTCTTTTTTAATCTTCCATATACGGACTCCCGGAACAGTGCATATAGGACTGATACCAGTGGTACAAAGACCAGCATTCCGAAAAGTCCCATCAGGCTTCCGCCCAAAGTTACGGCAATCATAACCCAGAGGCTTGGCAGCCCTACGGAATTTCCAACAACTCTCGGATACATAAAGTGCTCATCTATCTGCTGAAGTACAATAATAAATACAACAAACCAAAGTGCTTTAATTGGGTTGGTTACCAGAATCAGCAGCGCTCCCAGTCCGGTACCGATAAACGCTCCAAGCACCGGAATTAAGGTTGTAAATCCAATCAGTACCGAAATACTGATCGCATATGGAAAATTGAATATTAACATTCCAATATAGCAGAGCAGTCCAAAGAGCAAGGCTTCCATACACTGCCCCGAAATAAACCCGGTAAATGTCCTGCTTGTCAGATGTCCGATTTCCGTAATTCGGTCCGCCTTGCCCTGAGGCAGATAAGCATACAAAATTTTACGGAACTGGGTACCCAGTTTTTCTTTTTGTGCCAAAATGTAAATGGAGAAAATGACCCCCAGCATGATAGTTGTCAGCACACCGATCACTGATGTTGCCACTCCAAGAGTGGAAGACAATACATTTGTAACACCGCTTTGCAAGACTCCCAGCACCCGTTCTACGATAGACGGCCAATTCACTTCTAATTTTGATATATAGTCCGTAATATCCGGATAGTTCTTCGCCAGACCTTTAAGCCAGCCGTCTAACTGGTCTATAAATTGTGGAAATCCCTGATTCAGTGACTTCACTGTGTTTACCATTTCCGGAATTACAGTCATAATAACAAATACGATAATTCCGATCGCAAGGGCATATGAAAGGATAATGCCGGTAAAACGAAGGACATTTTGCTTATCTTTGATCACTTTTCCCAGGTATTTCTCAAAAAACCGCAGGGGCACATTTAGCACGAATGCGATCGCACCACCCAAAATGATTGGTGAGCAAATGCCGATGACATAACTTAACCCCCGAAAGAGTAAGTCATGATTATTCAACCCCCAATACAGCACAATAGCAAAAGCGATTGCAATAAAAATAGTTTTCTTATTATTGATTTTAAATTCCAAGCTTTAAGCTCCTTCCTTATCCTACAAGTATTTTTTCCTGAGGAAGCTCGATTGGAGATATCTTTTTTCTTTCTGTAAAGGAAAGAGCAAATGACAGACTTCCTAATCTTCCGCAGTACATTAGTATCATAACTGCAATTCTTGAAACCGGCAGTAACTCTCTGGTAATCCCAGTGGTCATGCCTACCGTACCGATACCGGACATGGCTTCGAACATTACATCCGTAAGCTGCAGGGGCTGAATAGTACAAATCAGCATTACTGCCCCCAAAGAAAGAATTAGGTTAATACACAAAACTGCACTTGCCTTCTTAATGGCTTCATCATCTATCCGGCGCTTAAATATATTAATTCCTCTGGTCCGCATCATGGATGCACGCATGTACATGATAAATACCACAACCGTAGTTGTCTTGATACCTCCCGCTGTAGAACCGGGGCTGCCGCCAATAAACATCAAAATGGTTGTCAGAAGCTTACTGCTCTGGGACAGCGCCGCAGTATCGGTTGTATTAAATCCAGCCGTTCTAGCTGTTACTGAATCAAACATCGCGGTGAGAAAAGCTTCTCCATTCCCCATATGGGCTGATAAATTATTTCTCTCAAAGATGGCAAACAGAAATGCTCCGCCAAATACCAGAATACCGGTTGTAATGATAACAATTTTTGAATGTACATGAAATTTCTTAAAATGCCATTTATGAATGATAATATCATCCCACACCAAAAATCCAATTCCACCAATAATAACCAGAGACATGATTGTCAGGTTTACCAGCCAGTCCCCGGAATATTGCGTCAGGGAAGCATAGGGTTCATATTTCCCCATCAGGTCAAATCCTGCATTACAAAAGGCGGATATGGAATGAAAAATTCCGTTTCCAACTCCTTCAATCAGCCCGAATTCCGGAATAAATCGAATGGAAAGCAGTATTGCCCCGGTTCCTTCTATAATCAGGGTCCCAATCAATATCTTTTTTACGAATCCCACCACTCCGCCAAGCTGCATGGCATTGAGGCTCTCAGATATCAAGCCCCTTTCCCGAAGGCCAATCCTTCTGTGCATAGCCATTGCAAGAAGCACTCCAAATGTCATAAACCCAAGCCCGCCAATCTGTATCATTGTAATAATGACAATCTGGCCGAAGAGACTCCAGTGGGTATACGTATCAACCACTACAAGCCCTGTGACACAGGAGGCACTCGTTGCTGTAAACATACAGTCTAAAAACGGCGTTACGGTCCCATTTCTACTGGAAACAGGAAGCATCAGAAGCAGTGTTCCACCCATAATCAGAAGAAAGAATCCCAGTGCAATAATCTGCATTTTTGATAGTTTCTTACGAGTTATTTTTATCATTCTGCCAATTCTGATTTCACCAATGTCCTACGCTCTAGAGACTGCTCTAGCCAAGACTTTTCAGGAAATCCAGAACCCTTTCTTCATATTCTTTTCTTGCAATATAATAACTTTCCGCATGTGAGGCTCCTTTTACAATCCAGATCTGTTTTCTGGACGCACATGCATCGTAGATTTCTCTGCCCATGCTGGCGGGAACAAATCTATCCTTATCGCCATGAATAATGAATACAGGAATGTCTGTATTCGCTACTTCTTTTCTGGCATCACAGTCTTTAAAACCATACCCGGCTGTAAATTTATTAATCAGATTCACTACCGGCAAAACCGGATATACCGGACAATGATATTTATTCTTTAAAAGATACGCAAATTCTTCCCAGGGGGATGTGAATCCGCAGTCCGCCACAATTCCCTTTACGGAAGGAGGAAGACTTATGGAACTGGCCATTAGTACCGCTGCCGCTCCCATTGATATTCCATGCAGGTAAATAGAACATTTTCCATTATAACGGTCATGCAGAAAACGTGTCCAGCGGTAAACATCTTCCCGGTCCAGACAACCATATCCCACATATTTACCTTCGCTGGCGCCATGTGCTCTGTCATCCACCAACAGAACGTGATAACCGTTTTCATGGAAGAAATAGGACATGGCTGCATACTCATTATCCCCACAACTGGTATATCCATGTACTGCCAGCACAACTTTTTCTGAATCTTCTTTCGCCGGAAGCAGCACACCTTTTAACTTAAGTCCGTCAAAGGAAGTGATACTGACCGGCTCAGTTTTTTGCTGATCCAGCCATGCCAGCCTGTTGCGTATAAACGGCAGGGTTGTTTCCCAATGGGTTCCCGCTTTCGCTTCTTCCGTTGCATGTCTGGGCGGATTTTCCACTCTGGGCACTGCCCTTCTCCAGAAAGCATAGGAGCCTGCGCCTACTGCTGCGCTCCCTGCTGCAATTGCTGCTTTTATTACTTTTGAAGTTTTCATAAACATCTACTCCTTTCTACTACCATTCCAATAGCTTCTTTAAATAAAGGCAAACGACATTTGAAAAGCTGCTGATATCACGGATATATGCAAAATCTTTCCCGAAAATCTTTTTCTCCGCTGCCAGATCATGTTCTTTCCCTGCAAATACTCCCAATACAAATATTCCCATATTCCGAAGCTTTCGCACCTCGAAAGCAGTATCTGACACTGCATAATCCCCATGATACGGTTTGGGATTCCGACTGCCTGGACGGTTTACAATCACATCATTCGGCCTGCCATCACTTAATACAATCAAAATTTTATTTTCTTCTTCCCGCTGATACAGGGAATCACCTGCCGCCCGGATTGCCAGACCATCACGGTTATTCGAAGACGTGGTATACTCAAATATCTTGCGGTTTGCACTTCTGTTCTCGTCATATTCACGAAAACGCTGCATTACCGTATAATCCCAGAAGCTGCAAAAACTCATAACCCGGTGAGGAATCCCCACGTTACTAAGCGCCTCACTGATTATAAACGACTGAAGTGCTACCTGCCCCTGACGGTCCCTCTGGGATCCGCTGGCATCCATCAGAATATCCAC